>NZ_JBEXTV010000016.1:0-139361 GCF_040628835.1 Streptomyces sp. NPDC006134
TGGGGGGGGGGTACACCCGCCCCGGGGGGGGCCCCCACGCGGCGGGGCGCGCGGTCGCTGCCCCCCGGGGAGCTCCGGCTCCCCGGGGCACCGCAACTTCTGCCCGACCACTGCCTCTTCGGCGAATGAACCTTTAACATCTGCGTCACCGCAAGGTTTCAGCAACCTTGCAGCAAGAACCTTCAACGAAGAAGGACACCCCATATGGTGCGCAGAACCCTTTCCGGGGCCGTCGCCCTCGCGGCCGCCCTTGTCATGTCCTCGTCCGTAGCCGAGGCGTCCCCGCCCGGCACCAAGGACGTCACCGCCGTCCTGTTCGAGTGGGACTTCGCCTCCGTCGCCCGGGAGTGCACGAACACCCTCGGCCCCGCCGGCTACGGCTACGTCCAGGTCTCCCCGCCCGCCGAGCACATACAGGGCGCGCAGTGGTGGACGTCGTACCAGCCCGTCAGCTACAGGATCGCGGGCCGGCTCGGCGACCGCACCGCCTTCCGGACCATGGTGAACACCTGCCACGCGGCCGGCGTGAAGGTCGTCGTCGACGCGGTGGTCAACCACATGTCGGCGGGCAGCGGCACCGGCACCGGCGGCTCGCCGTACACGAAGTACGGCTACCCCGGGCTGTACTCCTCGTACGACTTCGACGACTGCACCGCGCAGATCACCGACTACCGCGACCGCGGCAACGTTCAGAACTGCGAGCTGGTCGGCCTCGCCGACCTCGACACCGGTGAGGAGTACGTCCGCAGGACCATCGCCGGGTACCTGAACGACCTGCTCTCCCTCGGCGTCGACGGCTTCCGCGTCGACGCGGCCAAGCACATCCCGGCCGCCGACCTGGCGAACGTCAAGTCCCGCCTGTCCAACCCGTCCGTCTACTGGAAGCAGGAGGTCATCCACGGCGCCGGCGAGGCCGTCCAGCCGGGCGAGTACACCGGCAACGGCGACGTGCAGGAGTTCCGGTACGCCTACGACCTCAAGCGCGTCTTCAACAGCGAGAACCTCGCCTACCTGAAGAACTACGGCGAAGGCTGGGGCTACCTGGGCAGCGGATCGGCCGGCGTCTTCGTCGACAACCACGACACCGAGCGCAACGGCTCCACCCTCAGCTACAAGGACGGCGCGAACTACACCCTGGCCAACGTCTTCATGCTGGCCTGGCCGTACGGGGCGCCCGACGTCCACTCCGGCTACGAGTTCTCCGACCACGACGCGGGGCCGCCGAACGGGGGCCGGGTGAACGCCTGCTGGCAGGACGGCTGGAAGTGCCAGCACGCCTGGCCGGAGATCCGGTCCATGGTGGCCTTCCGCAACGCCACCCGGGGCGAGGCGGTCACGAACTGGTGGGACAACGGCGGCGACGCCATCGCGTTCGGGCGGGGGAGCAAGGGCTTCGTGGCCCTCAACCACGAGTCCGGCGCGCTGACCCGCACCTACCAGACGTCCCTGCCCGCCGGCACGTACTGCGACGTGCAGGGCGGCAGGACGGTGACCGTGAACGGCTCCGGGCAGCTCACGGCGACGCTCGGCGGCAACACGGCCCTCGCCGTGTACGCGGGCAAGCCGAGCTGCTGACCTCCGCCGCGGCAAGGGTCGTGAAATTCTTTTCCGTTACTTTCACGACCCTTGCTGTAAGCCTTGCGTGGCGGTTACCGTCACGCCGGGGTCGGACCCGAATGAGCCGCAAGCGCAAGGAGTTCACGCCCGTGACACCCAGAAGGCCGGCGCCGCCGACGCGCCGCACCCCGCACGCGAGACGGATCGCGGCCGTCACCGCCGCCGCCTTGGCCGTCGTACTCGTCCAGCCGCTCACGGCCCGCGCCGCCACCCCGCCGCCTCCGCCGGACGCGCGGCTCGCCGCCGAGCCCGCCCGGCACGACGCCACCCGCGAGCAGTTCTACTTCGTCCTGCCGGATCGTTTCGCCAACGGTGACACCGGCAACGACGAGGGGGGCCTGACCGGCTCCCGGCTCGCGACCGGGTACGACCCCGCCGACAAGGGCTTCTACCAGGGCGGCGACCTCAAGGGCCTGACGGAGAAGCTCGACTACATCAAGGGCCTGGGCACCACCGCCCTCTGGATGGCGCCGATCTTCGAGAACCAGCCCGTGCAGGGCGCCGGGGCAGACGCCTCCGCCGGGTACCACGGGTACTGGATCACCGACTTCACCCAGGTCGACCCGCACTTCGGCACCAACGAGGACCTGAAGAACCTCGTCTCCAAGGCGCACGCCAAGGGCATGAAGGTCTTCTTCGACGTCATCACCAACCACACCGCCGACGTCGTCGGCTACGAGGAGAAGTCCTACGACTACCTCTCCAAGGGCGCCTTCCCCTACCTGACCGAGGACGGGAAGCCCTTCGACGACGCCGACTACGCGGACGGCTCCCGGAAGTTCCCCGAGGTCGGCACCGGCTCCTTCCCGCGCACCCCGGTCGTGCCCGCCGACAAGAAGAACCTCAAGGTGCCGTCCTGGCTCAACGACCCGGCGATGTACCACAACCGGGGCGACTCGACCTGGGCCGGCGAGTCGGCCACGTACGGCGACTTCAACGGCCTGGACGACCTGTGGACCGAGCGGCCCGAGGTCGTGAAGGGCATGGAGCGCATCTACCAGCGCTGGGTGCGGGACTTCGGCATCGACGGCTTCCGTATCGACACCGTCAAACACGTCAACATGGAGTTCTGGACCCAGTGGGCCACCGCCCTGGACGCCTACGCGGCGAAGCGGGGCCGGGACGACTTCTTCATGTTCGGCGAGGTCTACTCCGCCGACACGAACGTCACCGCCCCCTACGTCACCCGGGGCCGCCTCGACGCCACCCTCGACTTCCCCTTCCAGGACGCGGCCCGCGCCTACGCCTCCCAGGGCGGCAGCGCGAAGAAGCTCGCGTCCGTCTTCGGCGACGACTACAAGTACACGACCGACAAGGCCAACGCCTACGGACAGGTCACCTTCCTCGGCAACCACGACATGGGCCGCATCGGGACCTTCCTGAAGCAGGACGACCCGGGCGCGGGCGACGCCGAGCTGCTGCGCAAGGCGAAGCTGGCCAACGAGCTGATGTTCCTCAGCCGCGGCAACCCGGTCGTCTACTACGGCGACGAGCAGGGCTTCACCGGCGCGGGCGGCGACAAGGACGCCCGCCAGCCGATGTTCGCCTCCCGCACGGCCGACTACCTCGACGACGACCAGCTCGGCACCGACCGCACCCACGCCGAGGACGCCTACGATCCGCGAGCACCGCTCTACGAGCAGATCAGTGCTCTCGCCAAGCTCCGCAAGGCCCACCCGGCGCTCGCCGACGGAGTCCAGACCGAGCGGTACGCGGCCGACGGCCCCGGCGTCTACGCCTTCTCCCGCGTCGATGCGGCGTCCGGCACCGAGTACGTCGTCGCCTTCAACAACGCGGACGAGGCGAGGAAGGCGGCCTTCGCGACCGAGTCGGCGGGCATGGCCTTCCGGGGCCTGTACGGCACCGGCGCCACGGCCCGCTCCGGCGCCGACAAGAAGATCACCGTGACCGTCCCGGCGGGATCGGCGATCGTCCTCAAGGCCACGGGCCGCATCGGGAAGCCCGCCGCCGCACCGGCGCTCACCCTGAAGGCCCCCGCCCCCGGCGCCACCGGCACCGTCGAGCTGACCGCGGACGTCGACGGGGGCGGGCTGAACCGCGTCGTCTTCGCCGCCCAGACCGGCGACGGCACGTGGCGGACGCTCGGTACCGCCGACCACGCCCCCTACAAGGTCACCCACACCATCGGCGAGGACGTGCCCGCCGGCACCGCCCTGCGCTACAAGGCGGTCGTCGTCGACGCGGCCGGCCGCACCGCGAGCGCCACCGCCGCCTCCACCACGGGCACCCCGCCCGCCGAGCAGCCCCCCACCGCCGCCTCCCGCGACTACGCGATCGTCCATTACCAGCGCGCCGACGGGAACTACGGCGACTGGGGCCTGTACGCCTGGGGCGACCTCGCCGACGGCGAGGCCACCGAATGGCCGGGGAGCCACCCGTTCACCGGCCGGGACGCTTACGGCGCCTTCGCCTATGTCAAGCTGAAGCCGGGCGCCTCGAACGTCGGCTTCCTGGTAATCGACAAGAACGGGAACAAGGACGTCGCCGCCGACCGCGCCATCGACGTCACGAAGACCGGCGAGGTGTGGATCGAGCAGGGGAAGGAGACCGTCACGACCGAGCGGCCCGAGTACCCGGCGCAGGACACGAGCAAGGCCGTCCTGCACTACCACCGCGCCGACGGGAACTACGACGGCTGGGGCCTGCACGTGTGGGGCGGCGCCGCCGAGCCCACCGACTGGTCGAAGCCCCTCGCCCCGGTGAGGACCGACTCCTACGGCGCGGTCTTCGAGGTGCCGCTCACGGCGGGTGCCACCGGTCTCGGCTACATCGTGCACAAGGGCGACGAGAAGGACCTGCCCACCGACCAGTCCCTGGATCTCAGGGCGACCGGCCACGAGGTGTGGCTGGTGAGCGGCGAGGAGAAGTACCTGCTGCCGCAGCCGGCGGGCTCCGCCGCCGCCGTCGACCCGACCACCGCCAAGGCCGTCTGGATCGACCGGGACACCGTCGCCTGGAACGGCTCCGAGGGCGCCGCCTCCACCCAGCTCCGTTACTCCCGCACCGGCTCCATCAAGGCCGAGAACGGCGTCCTGACCAGCACGGACGAGCGCCGGCTGCGGCTGGTGAAGACCTCCCTGACCGACGCCCAGAAGACGCAGCACCCGCACCTGAAGGAGTACGCCGCCTACGCCGTCGACCCGCGCGACCGCGACCGGGTCCGGGAGGCCCTGCGCGGCCAGGTCGTCGCCACCCATACGGCGGCCAACGGCGCCGTGCTCGCGGCGACCGGCGTGCAGATCGCCGGCGCGCTGGACGACCTGTACGACGCCACCGGCGCCGACCTCGGCCCGACGTTCCGCGACGGCCGCCCCACCCTGTCCGTCTGGGCCCCCACCGCCCAGAGCCTCTCCCTGGAACTGGACGGCCGGCACGTACCGATGCGCCGGGACGACTCCACCGGCGTCTGGTCCGTCACCGGCCCGAAGTCCTGGAAGGGCAAGCCGTACCGGTACGTCGTGGAGGTCTGGGCGCCCGGCGCCCGCGAGGTCGTCACCAACAAGGTCACCGACCCGTACGCCGTCGCCCTCACCGCCGACTCGAAGCGGAGCCTCGTCGTCGACCTCGCCGACAAGGCCCTCGCGCCGAGCGGCTGGACGACGTACGACAAGCCGAGGGCCGTACCCCTGCGGGACGCCCGGATCCAGGAGCTGCACATCCGCGACTTCTCCGTCGAGGACCGCACGGCGCGGCACCCGGGCACCTACCTGGCCTTCACCGACAAGGACAGCGACGGCAGCCGGCACCTGAGGAAGCTCGCCCAGGCGGGCACCTCGTACGTCCATCTGCTGCCCGCCTTCGACATCGCCACCATCCCCGAGCGGAAGTCCGGCCAGGCCGGCGTCGACTGCGACCTCGCCGCGCTCCCCGCCGACTCCGACCGGCAGCAGGAGTGCGTGGCGAAGGCGGCGGCGAAGGACGCCTACAACTGGGGCTACGACCCGTACCACTACACGGTCCCCGAGGGTTCCTACGCCACCGACCCGGACGGCACCGCCCGCACGGTCGAGTTCCGCAAGATGGTCAAGGCGCTCAACGAGGACGGCCTGCGGGTCGTCATGGACGTCGTCTACAACCACACCGCCGCCAGCGGCCAGGCGGACACCTCCGTCCTGGACCGGATCGTCCCCGGCTACTACCAGCGGCTGCTGGCCGACGGCTCGGTCGCGAACAGCACCTGCTGCGCCAACACCGCCCCCGAGAACGCCATGATGGGCAAGCTGGTCGTCGACTCGGTCGTCACCTGGGCCAGGCAGTACAAGGTCGACGGCTTCCGCTTCGACCTCATGGGCCACCACCCGAAGGCCAACATCCTTGCGGTCAGGAAGGCCCTCGACGCGCTGACCATGGAGAAGGACGGCGTCGACGGCAAGGCGATCATCCTGTACGGCGAGGGCTGGAACTTCGGCGAGGTCGCCGACGACGCCCGCTTCGTCCAGGCCACGCAGAAGAACATGGCCGGCACCGGCATCGCCACCTTCTCCGACCGCGCCCGCGACGCCGTGCGCGGCGGCGGCCCCTTCGACGCCGACCCCGGCGTCCAGGGCTTCGCCTCCGGCCTGTACACCGAGCCCAACACCTCGAAGGCCAACGGCACCCCGGCCGAGCAGAGGGCCCGCCTCCTGCACTACCAGGACCTGATCAAGGTCGGGCTCTCCGGCAACCTCGCCGGCTACACCTTCACCGACACCGGCGGCAAGAAGGTCACCGGCGCCCAGGTCGACTACAACGGCGCCCCCGCCGGATACGCCGAGGCCCCCGGCGACGCCCTCGCCTACGCCGACGCGCACGACAACGAGACCCTCTTCGACGCGCTCGCCTTCAAACTGCCCGCCACCGTGACCGCCGACGACCGGGCCCGCATGCAGGTCCTCGCCCTGGCGACGGCCGCCCTCTCCCAGGGCCCGGCCCTCTCCCAGGCCGGCACCGACCTGCTGCGCTCCAAGTCGCTGGACCGCAACTCCTACGACAGCGGCGACTGGTTCAACGCCATCCACTGGGACTGCCAAGACGGCAACGGCTTCGGCCGGGGCCTGCCGCCGGCCGCCGACAACAAGGACAAGTGGCCGTACGCCAAGCCCCTGCTCACCACCGTGCGGGTCGGCTGCCCCCAGATCGAGGGCGCCTCGGCGGCCTACCGGGACCTGCTGAGGATCCGGACGAGCGAGAAGGACTTCTCCCTCGCCACCGCCGGACAGGTCCAGTCCCGCCTCTCCTTCCCGCTGTCCGGCCCCGGCGAGACACCCGGCGTGATCACCATGCGCCTCGGTGACCTGGTCGTCGTCTTCAACGCCACCCCGCAGCGGCAGACCCAGCGCCTCGCCGCGCTCGCCGGGACCGGCTACCGCCTGCACCCGGTGCAGGCGTCGGGCGCGGACCCGGTGGTGAAGGAGGCGGCGTACGCGGCGCGGACGGGCACGTTCACCGTCCCGGCGCGCACGGTCGCGGTGTTCTCCCGGGTCGGCTGAGCTCCGCCTCGCACGGTTAGGGTGAGCCCTGCTGTTCACGAACAGGAGGGCTCATGCCGCAGATCACCGTCGACTACTCCGCCGAACTGGCGGACGACTTCGACCGGCCCGCGTTCGCGCGGGCCCTGCACACCACCGTGGTCGACATCGCGGCGGCCAGGCCGCCCGCGTGCAAGACGCAGTTCCGCCGCACCGAGGACACCACGGTCGGCCCGGACACCGAGGGGCACGCCGTCGTGCACGTCACCCTGGGGCTGCTCGCGGGCCGCACCGAGGAGACCAAGGCCCGGCTCACCGAGGCCGTGCTGGAACTGCTGCGGCAGTACGTCAAGCCGGCTGGCGGCCTCGCCCTGCACGCCTCCGCCGAGGTGCGCGAACTCGACCCGTCCTACCGGAAGTTCGAGACGGAGGGCTAGGAGCCCGGGAGCCGTCTAGGAGACCAGCGCGGCGAGCCGGGCGGACAGGTCCCGGAAGGGGCCGTCGGCCGGCTCGTCCGCGAGGACGCGGCGCAGCAGCGCGCCCATCTCCGGGTCGTGGGCGGCGCTCACCGCCAGCAGCGCGGCCAGGTCGTGCACGAGCTGGACCTCCAGTTCGGCGCGCGGGACGCGCCGGCCGTCCAGCCAGATCAGCGCCGTCGACTCGGCCAGCGAGATCCACGAGCGGACGACCAGCTCCAGCCGCGCCGGCGGATCCGTCACCCCCAGGTGCGACAGCAGCTCGGCGTACGCGGCCTGCCGTACGGAGTCGATGAGCGCGCACGTCGCCGAGGCGGTGCCGAAGGAGCAGGCGGTGCCCGCGGGGACCGCCGGGCCGCCGCGCATGAGCGCCGCGAAGCCGGGGCCGTGCTCGTCGACGAAGTCGAAGAAGCGGCCCGTCACCCGCAGCAGCCGCGTTCCCAGCGGCCCGTCGTGCGGCTCCGCGAACCGGCCCGCCAGATCCTCCGCGGCGCGCTTGAGCGCGGCCTCGTAGAGGCTGAGTTTGCCGGGGAAGTAGTGGTAGACGAGCGGGCGCGAGATGCCCGCGGCCGACGCTATCTCGTCGATGGAGACCTCGTCGGGCGAGCGGCGGCTGAACAGGTCCAGCGCGATGCCGATCAACTGCTGCCGCCGCTCCTCGACGCCCATGCGGCGGCGTACCCCGGTAGTCATACGAACACCTTACCGATCGATTCCGGCCTCGGAACCGGCCCGACCGGACATGGGCGTTCACAGGACCGGCACCAGCCGGCCACTCGCGCGCGCGAAACGCGGACGAGCGGGGAGCCGGACAGCTCCACGTCGGCCGGCAGCTCGCCCCGATGGCCGATCTCCCCTCCCGGCGCCCGCTGTTGACGGGTCCCGCACCAGCCCCGCCCGCAGGAGTACGGCGTATCCGGCGGCTCGGCACGGACCGCGGCGGGCGCGCTCCGGCCCGCCGCGACCGTCCCCGTACGCCCGCCGCGCCGCGGTTCCGCCTCGAACTCCCCGTCGTCACCAGGGTCCGTGCGTGGCGTGAAACATTCCCTGTGCGGCGTGCTCCCGCCGCCATGAAGCCGCAGGACGAAGACTCGACGCCGACGCCGACGTCAACGCCGGTGTCGGCCGGCGGGTTTCCGGCGCGGGCGGCAAAGGGCTCGCCTCACCGCAGCCCGCCGACCGTCCGCCCGTCCTCCAGGGTGCCCTTCAGCTCCGCCTGCGCCCCCCGCTCCGCCCGCGCCGTCAGCAGGTTGCCGTCCGAGGAGGCGTCGATCCCGCCCGTCGCCCTGACCGACTCCGTGTCACGGCTGCCGGCGGCCAGCAGGTACCAGTCCCCCTCCTCCGACTTCCACAGCACCCCGGCCAGCACGTGCGGATCGCGTGCGCCGCACGCCGGTACGTCCCCGGCCTTGGCCGCCACCGCCCCGTACCGGCCGCCCGGCGTGCGGAACTGGGCCAGCACCCGCGCCCCGCGGCCCCGCCAGGTCTCGGCCCGCGTGCACACCCACTGCGCCTCCCCGCCCTCCTCGGGCAGCTCCTGCTCGGCGAACTCCCAGGCGTTCACCGCCCGCACGCCCTGCCCGCGCACCGCGCCCAGCGAGCAGGCGTACGGCGCCCAGGTGCGCAGCTCCTTCGCGCCGGACGCCTCCCGGGCCGAGCCCGGCCGCCCGGTGGTCAGGCGGGCGGGTACCAGTTCCCCGAGGTCGGTCATCAGGCGCGTGGTGGAGCCGTCGGTCAACTGGAGCACGTTCCACGACGTGCACGCCCCCTCCCGCTGGACGGGGCTGGCCAGCGGCGAGGTCACCCCGTCGGTCAGGGGCAGGTCCATCGCACCGGACCCCGGCTCGGTCAGGTCCCGCTCGGCGGCCTCCGTCACCCAGGGCGCCGTCAGATAGCGGACGTTGCCGTCGCCGCGGCCGAGGACCACCGCGCCCGCCTCGGCCCGGCGCGCGCCGTCGGCCCGCGCGAGGTCCAGGGCCGCGCCCGCCGTGCCCTTGCGCGGCTCGGCGTACCGGACCAGGCGCAGACCGTCGTAGAGGATCACCACGCGCGCGTCGTCGACGTTCCCGGCGTACAGCAGCTGCGGCGGGCCGGCCGGGCCGCCGGTCGCCGTGCCCGGCGTCGCCGAGACCCGCACGGCCTCGCCGGGGCGGGCCCACACCGCGAGGGCGCGGCGCAGCAGGGCACGGTCGCCGGTGAGGTCGCCGCGGGCCGGCCACACGGAGAAGTCGGTGCGGGGGGAGGTCCGCCAGGCACTGGGGGCGATCTTGATCAGCCTGCCGGGGTCGAGGGCGGCCTGGGCCGCGGGGTTGCGCGCGTACGGCGGGGCGGCGGCGCCGTCGGGGCCCCAGCCGCCGCCGGGCAGGCCGAGCAGCGCCCCGCACACGACCAGGGCCGCCCCCGCGACCAGCGCGGCCTTCCCGTGCTGCCGGCGCCGCATCAGGTCGGTCGGCCGGGCCACCAGCGAGCAGGGGTCGAACTCGGAGGAGTCCAGCAGGGTGTACGGGCCGGGGACCGTGTCCGCCTCGCCCAGCGCGGCGTCCACGTCGGTGACGCCCGCCGCGGCGAGCGTCCTGCGGACGTCGCCGTCGGGCAGCTTCTCCAGGCCGCGCAGCGCGTACGCGGCCCGGCCGGGCCCGGACAGGGCGGACAGCCGCTGGTCCAGGGCGAGTTCGTCGGCACCGCCGGAGCGGGGGAAGAGCTTCAGGCCCCACACCTGGGGCAGCAGCGGCGGCAGCTGGGACCGCCTGGGCCACGCCCGGCGCCGCAGCGGCAGGCCCGCCTCCAGCGCCGTACGCAGCACCCGCAGGCGCAGGCAGGCGTAGCCCGGGTCGGTCTCGCGCCCGGCCGCCTGGGACGGGATGACGGGCGTCTCGGTGCGGCTGCGGGGCAGCGCGCGCTGGGTGAGGGCGTGCGCGGTCAGGACGCGGCGGCTGCGGCCCAGGCCCGGCGGCAGGACCAGATAGGCGAGCCGGACCAGCCGCGGGTAGTGCTCGACGAGCGCGGCCTCGGCCTGTTCGACGTCGACGGCCGGGGCGGTGGCGGACGGTGCGGGGCGCGGGGCGACATCCTGTGGCTGCACGCCCAGCAGAACGAGCGGACCGGCCGATGGTCACCTGGCGGCACAGGGCGTCACGCCTGCGGCTCCACGAGCAGCCGGGCGTAGTTCGCCATCGACCGCTGGTAGCGCGGCAGGTGGCGGGCGAGGGCGCCCAGGACGAGGGACAGCCCCTCGCGCTCGCGCCCGAGACTCGCCAGGCACAGCGCGAGCGTGGCCCGTACGGCGTCGTCCAACTCGTCGGACGGGGCGTCCAGTTCGGGCGTGAGCAGTTCGACGCCCTCCTCGGGCCGGCCGATGTTCCGCAGCGAGCTGGACAGCTGGATCTTCGCCCGGCGGCCCTTGTAGCCGCTGACGTCGCCCAGCCCGCGCGCCAGCGCCCGCCGGTACAGGGGAACGGCCTTGTCCGAGTGGCCCGTCGAGTCCCAGGCGCAGGCCCGCTCGAACAGGCCGAGCGGGCTGTCCCCGGGCAGCTCGTCGGCGAGCGCGTCGATCACCGCGCGGAACTCCGCCGCGCGGTCCTCGCCGTAGGTGTCGAAGGCGGCCCAGGCGGCGGCCACGCGGTCGTCCCAGGTCCGGCCGGCATGTTCGTCGTTCACCGGGACACCTTCGCACGGGCGCAGGGGCGGCGGCACCGGTATTTCGGGCGCGGGCCGTTCCGCGGAGGTGCCGGAGGGGGGGGCGGGGCGGAGCGCGTGGCGGGCGCCGGGGGGTGCCCGGCGGGAGCGAGGCGGCTCCTCGTCCGCGCGGAAGCCGTCCCGCGGGTGTTCGGCCCTCCCGCGAGCCCTCGCACGGCCGCCGGCGCCACCGCTCGTGTCCGTGGTCTCATGGGGGCTCCTCCGGTGCCGGGCCGCGTGGCGAGGTCTGCGACGGCGACAGCCTCGTGGAGGGGCGGCCCCGGAGCCACTGGGCCGGGCCCCGCTCAGGGGGTGGTGTCAGGTACACCCCTGGCCAGGTACGTCCCCGGCGGCGAGCACCTTCGCCTCGGTCTTTGGGTCGAGCCCGGCCGGCGGCCGGTCCGGCCGCAGGGGCGCCGTGCCGCCCAGGCTCTCCAGCCAGGCCCAGGTGCCGGCGACGGTCTCGGCGGCGGGCCGGCAGCACAGGCCGGCCGCCAGGGCGCGGGAGACGTCCGCGCCGTGCAGGGCGCCGTGCAGGTCGCTGCCCGGCGGCACCCACACCGGAAGCTGCGTCCACGGCTCGACACCGGCCGCCGCGATCACCTCGGGGGCCGTCCAGCGCAGCTCGGCCGCCCCGCCCGTGACCCGCACGCAGGCCCGCAGGAGTTCCTCCGTCGTGGTGTGCCCCTGCGGCCCGGCCAGGTTGTACGGGCCGCTCAGCCCCTGCTCCACGGCCCCGAGGACCCAGGCGGCCAGGTCCCGTACGTCGATGAACTGAAGGGGCAGGTCCCGCGGACCCGGCGCGAGCACCGGGCCGCCGCGCGCCGCCCGGGCCAGCCACCACGGCAGCCGGCCGACGTTCTCGTACGGCCCGAGGATCAGCCCGGCCCGCACCAGCAGCGAGGCGTCCGCGCCGAAGGCGTCCCGTACGGCCAGCTCGCCGCCCCGCTTGTCCCGGGCGTAGTCGCTCTGCCCGGCGTCCGGGGAGGCGCCCGTCACCAGCGGCGCCTGTTCGGTGTACCCGGCGGCCGGCGGCCAGGCGTACACCGAGCAGCTGGAGACGTACACGTACCGCCCGGCGCGGCCCCGCAGCAGCCGCGCCGTGTCCCGCACCGCACAAGGCGCCGCCGACCAGGTGTCGACGACGGCGTCCCACGCCCCGTCGGCCAGGGCGGCGAGCCCGTCCGGCGCGGTGCGGTCGCCGTGCAGCGACCGCGCCCCGGGCGGGGGAGCGTGCCGCCCCCGGTGGAAGACGGTCACGTCCCAGCCGCGGCGCAGCGCGGCCTCCGCGACGGCCCGTCCCACGAACTCGGTGCCGCCCAGCATCAGCAGTCTCATGCCGCCGATCCTGGCGGACGCGGCGCCGGGGCGGAACGGGTCTCTGCCGACGGCAGAGGTCAACGACCGGCCGGGGGCACGTACTTGTACCCCACCCGCCGCACGGTCTGGATCGCGCGCCGGTGCTCGGCGCCCAGCTTGCGGCGCAGCCGGGCGACGTGGACGTCGACGGTGCGGCCGTCACCGACGTGGCCGTACCCCCATACGGTGGTGACCAGCTGGTCCCGGGTGTGCACCCGGTGCGGCTGCGCGACGAGATGCGCGAGCAGCTCGAACTCCAGGTAGGTCAGGTCGAGTTCGCGTCCGTCGACCACCGCGGTGCGGTGCGCGGTGTCGACGCGGATCAGCGGGTCCGCGCCGGGCTCGGCCCCGCCGGGCCGCGCACGGTCCGGCACCGGCACCGGCACTGGCGCCGGGAATGGCGGCTGCTGGTCGGCGGGGACCAGCACCAGGTAGCCGACCATCGGCGGCTGCCCCGGCAGTGCGGGCAGGGTGTGCGGGGGCGCGGGCAGCCAGGTGGCGCCGGGCGGCAGCAGGTCGGCGACGGTGACGGCCTCGTCCCGGCCGACGGAACGCAGCCGGTGCCGCGGGCCGTTCGCCGCCGGGGCGGGGGTGGAGGGGAGCGTGGCGGTGGTCAGGGAACGGGTGGTCGCCATGAGAGGTCAGCTCTTTCGCGCGAGGGGTTCGTCGAAGAGGCCGGCGGCCGCCGGATCGTGGCGGGCTCGCCGGGGAGGACGTACGCGGTGCGCGCGGGCCGGAGGCCGGATGAACGGCTGGTGCCGGACATACGGCCGGTGCCGAGTGTGCGGCTGGTGCCGGTTGTACGGCTGTCAGAGGGCCGGCGCGTTCGTCGCGCGGCAACACACCCGGTCGAAGTCGTGGTGCTGACGGGAAGGCCAGAACGGCTCGAGGTCATGGCGACCCGGCGTGGTGAGGTTCTGGAGGCTGGCCATGGCCCCATTGAAGCAGACGGCGGGGCCCGGCAGGACCCCGCTCTCACTGCGTGGACGCACGCCTGTCCGAAAACCGGCGCCGCCCGCACGCGTGAGGGGCGCCCACCTCGGCGGTGGGCGCCCCTCACACGGAAGCGAACGGACCGGAACGGGCCGGACGGACCTGGCTGACCGGGCCGGACGGATCAGACCTGGCCGGCCTTCTCCAGCGCCGTGCAGCAGGTGTCGACGAGCAGGCGGGTCACCACGTACGGGTCGACGTTGGCGTTGGGACGGCGGTCCTCGATGTAGCCCTTGCCGTCCTTCTCGACCTGCCACGGGATGCGGACCGAGGCGCCGCGGTCGGAGACGCCGTAGGAGTACTCGTTCCACGGGGCGGTCTCGTGCAGGCCCGTCAGGCGGTCGTCGATGCCGGCGCCGTAGTTCTTGACGTGGTCCAGCGGCTTGGAGCCCTCGCCGAGCGACTCGCAGGCGGTGATGATCGCGTCGTAGCCCTCGCGCATGGCCTTGGTGGAGAAGTTGGTGTGCGCGCCGGCGCCGTTCCAGTCGCCCTTGACCGGCTTGGGGTCGAGGGTGGCGGCGACGCCGTAGTCCTCGGCGGTGCGGTAGAGCAGCCAGCGGGCCACCCACAGCTGGTCGGCGACCTCCAGCGGGGCGAGCGGGCCGACCTGGAACTCCCACTGGCCCGGCATGACCTCGGCGTTGATGCCGGAGATGTCCAGGCCCGCCTTCAGGCAGTTGTCGAGGTGGGCCTCGACGACGTCGCGGCCGAAGATCTCGTCGGAGCCGACACCGCAGTAGTAGCCGCCCTGCGGGGCCGGGAAGCCGCCCTTGGGGAAGCCGAGCGGGTGGCCGTCCTTGAAGAAGGTGTACTCCTGCTCGATGCCGAAGATCGGCTCCTGCGCGGCGAACCGCTCGGCGACCTCGGCCAGCTCGGCGCGGGTGTTGCTCGGGTGTGGGGTCAGGTCGGTGTCGAGGACCTCGCACAGCACCAGGATGTCGTCGCCGCCGCGGATCGGGTCGGGGCAGGAGAAGACCGGCTTCAGCACGCAGTCCGAGGAGTTGCCCTCGGCCTGGTTGGTGGAGGACCCGTCGAAGCCCCACAGCGGCAGCGCGTCCAGGCCGGCGGGGGCACCCGCGATGATCTTCGTCTTGGAACGGAGCTTGGCCGTCGGCGCGGTGCCGTCGATCCAGATGTACTCGGCCTTGAAGGTCACGGGTGCCTCTTCCTTCGGGTGGGTCTCGCGCGCTCACGCACTCGCGGATGCCGCGGCGCTGCGGCACCGGGGCGCCGCCTCAACTGCCCGGCAGCCTGTCAACAGGGGGTTTCCCGGCCATTGCCCGAATGTGAACCCCGTGTTACCTGGGGGTGGTGTGGCCCACCTCACGACGCGAGGACGGCGGTCGCGCGGCACCGGCCGAAGGGAGAGCGGGGGAGGGGGGGAGCGGACGAAGGGGGGAGCGGACGAAGGGGGAGCGGACGAAGGGGGAGCGGACGAAGGGGCGGCAGGCCGGGGGCGTCACTCCGCCCCGGCCGCCGCGTCCCGCACCCCGGTGAGGAAGTCCTTGATCGCGGCCCGCTCCCGTGCGTCGTACCGGCGCAGCAGCTCCACCGCCCGGCCGATCAGCGGGCCGAAGTGGGACCAGCCGAGGGCGACCGCCCGTTCGTCCACCTCGACGACGACCCGGCGCCGGTCCCGCTCGCCGCGCACCCGGCGCACATGGCCGGCCCGCTCCAGGCGGTCCACCAGGGCCGTCGTCCCCGCCGAGTTCAGCCCGAGCGCGGCACCGAGCCGGCCGGCGGTCGTCTCCTCGCCCGCGCGGGAGGCGTCCATGAGGACGATCAGGGCGCGCACGTCGGTCGGGTGCAGGCCGGCGCGGCGCGCGAACCGGGCGCTGTGCGCGCCGAGTTCGACGGTCACCGCGCGCAGCAGGTGGACGATCTCCATCTCGGTCCCCGCCTCCGGGGCCCCGTCGGGCCCGAGTTCCGCGGCCTCCGGGACCCCGTCGGGCCTGTGTTCCGCCATGGGGCGCCGCCTCCCGCTATCATCTCGCTCAACGAAAATCTCGCTCAACGAGATAATAGGGAGTCGCTCATGCCGTCCACGCAGGCCCGCGCCGGTGCCTGCGGCGCTTACGACGCCGACGGCTTCCGGGCCGCGTACGACACCCTCATGGCCCGGTGGCCCGGACGGCGTGCGGCCGTGACGGTGCCCACGCCCTTCGGCGCCACCCACGTGAACCTGTGCGGCTCGGCCGACGGCCCCCCGCTCGTCCTGCTGCCGGGCGGCGGGGGAGCGACCTCCGCCTCCTGGTACGCCCAGGCCGCCGCCCTGTCCCGCACCCACCGCCTGTACGCCGTCGACTTGATCGGCGCCCCGGGCCGCAGCACGCCTGCCGACGGCCGACACCCCCGTACGGCCGCCGACCTGGCGGCCTGGCTGGACGCGCTGCTCGACGGCCTGGGCCTCACCGGGGCTGGCCTGGCAGGGCACTCCTACGGCGCCTGGATCGCCCTGCAGTACGCCCTGCGCGCACCCGCCCGGGTACGCCGCCTGATCCTCCTGGACCCGACCGGGTGCTTCGCCGGGTTCGGAGCGGCCTACCTGCTGCACGCCCTGCCGATGCTGCTGCGGCCCACGCCCCGCCGCGTCCGCGCCTTCCTGGAGTGGGAGACCGCGGGCATCCCCCTCGACCCCGACTGGCTCCGGCTCCAGGAGGCGGCCGCCGGCTTCCCCTCCCCGCGGCCGGTGACCGGCCCGCGCCCGGCGCCGGACGCGCTGCGCCGCCTGGACGTGCCGGTCCTGCTGCTCCTGGCCGGTGCCGGCCGGGTCCACGACGCGCGGGAGGTGGCGGCCCGGGCCGAGGCCGTGCTGCCGCGCGTGGAGACCGACGTCCTGCCGGGCGTCTCCCACCACGCGCTGCCGCACGCCGCACCCGCCGGGCTGGGCCACCGCCTCGCCGCCTTCCTCGGCGCCGGGGACTGAACCCCACCGCGCCCTCTCCGCCGGGATTCCGCCGCAGGGAAGGGTGCCGCCGTCCGTCAGCGGGACAGTGCCTCGCGCACCGCCTCGTCCGTCCGGGCGACGACCGCCGTGCCGTCGTCCGCCGTGATGATGGGGCGCTGGATCAGCTTCGGGTGCTTGGCGAGGGCCTTGACCCAGCGGTCGCGGGACGCCTCGTCGCGGGGCCAGTCCTTCAGGCCGAGCTCCTTGGCGGCGGCCTCCTGCGTGCGGGTGATGTCCCACGGTTCGAGACCGAGGCGGGCGAGGACGCCGCGGATCTCGTCCTCGCTCGGCACGTCCTCCAGATAGCGGCGGACGGTGTAGTCGGCGCCCTCGGCGTCGAGCAGGGTGAGGGCGCTGCGGCACTTCGAACAGGCCGGGTTGATCCAGATCTCCATGGGCCCACAGTACGTCCGCCGGGGCTTTCGCGAGGCGCGGAAAACCCGTTCTCCCCTCCCGTCACCGCAGCCCCGAAAGCCCTTGTGGCCAGGGGCGATTGTCAGTGCCGGGCCGTAAAATTGAAGCAGTGTTCGAGGGTGTCGCCGGGGTCGTCCGGGCGGTGCCCCGGCCGCGACAGGAGGATGCCCGTGCCCGCTGCCGCCGTGAAGTCCAAGCCGTTGCCCACCCAGTCGACCGCCCAGCGCCCCGTCCAGCTCGACCTGCCGTACGCGCCCGTGATGAAGCGCCCGCTGCCGGCGGGCCGCCCGCGCGAGTGGTACATCACGCACAACCGCCGGCTCAAGGCGATGCGGCTCGCCATCGCCCTGCTCGACTCCGGCGTCTACCTGCCGGACCAGGCCCGCGACGAGACCATACGGGAGGCCGCGCGGCTCATCGGCGTCCACCCGCCGTCCGACACCACCTGCCGCATGGTCCGGGCCCTGATGCGCTACAGCCGCTGAGGCCCGCCGGCCGTACGACCGGTGCCGGGCACCCCGCGCGACCGCGGGGTGCCCGGCACCGCCGTTCCGCGGCCTAGTAGGGCGCCCGGAAGTTGATGTACCCCAGCAGCAGGATGACCGCGGCCACGCACCCGAGGACTACCGCCGTGGACACCCACGACGACCGGCGCCCCCGCACCGGCTCCGGATCGGCGCGGAACGGCACCGGGCCGGGCGGGTTGTGCTTCCACCGCGCGGCGAGCATCCGGGCCCGCGCCGAGGGCTCCTTGTGCTCGGCCCCGTCGGCCCACTTGAGGTCGAACTCCCGCTCCCAGTCGTCCTGTTCGGACATGACGATCCCTTTCCCCGTCCCCTGGATCGAACAGCCGTGTTAGTAAACCAGGAAAGCAAGGTTTCCGTGCACACGACAGCGGCCCCCGTCCCGGGAAGCGGGAGAGGGGGCCGCCGGACGGCTCACGCGTCGACCGGGCGCCGGACGGACGCCCGATCGGCGCCGATCACACGTCGAAGTACAGCTCGAACTCGTGCGGGTGCGGACGCAGCTGCAGCGGGGCGATCTCGTTCGCGCGCTTGAAGTCGATCCACGTCTCGATCAGGTCCGGCGTGAACACGTCGCCCTGGAGGAGGAACTCGTGGTCGGCCTCCAGGCGGTCGAGGACGGCGCCGAGGGAGGTCGGGACCTGCGCGACGTTGGCGTGCTCCTCGGGAGCCAGCTCGTAGAGGTCCTTGTCGATCGGCTCGGCCGGCTCGATCTTGTTCTTGATGCCGTCCAGGCCGGCCAGCAGCAGCGCCGAGAAGGCCAGGTACGGGTTGCCGGAGGCGTCCGGGGCGCGGAACTCGACGCGCTTGGCCTTCGGGTTGGAGCCGGTGATCGGGATGCGCATCGCGGCGGAGCGGTTGCGCTGCGAGTACACCAGGTTCACCGGCGCCTCGAAGCCCGGCACCAGGCGGTGGTAGGAGTTCACCGTCGGGTTGGTGAAGGCCAGCAGCGACGGGGCGTGCTTGAGGATGCCGCCGATGTAGTAGCGGGCGGTGTCGGACAGGCCGGCGTAGCCCTGCTCGTCGTAGAAGAGCGGCTCGCCGTTGCTCCACAGCGACTGGTGGACGTGCATGCCCGAACCGTTGTCGCCGAAGATCGGCTTCGGCATGAAGGTCGCCGTCTTGCCGTTCTTCCACGCCACGTTCTTCACGATGTACTTGAAGAGCTGGAGGTCGTCGGCGGCGGCGAGCAGCGTGTTGAACTTGTAGTTGATCTCCGCCTGGCCGGCGGTGCCCACCTCGTGGTGCTGGCGCTCGACCTTCAGGCCGGCCCGCTCCAGCTCCAGGGAGATCTCCGCGCGCAGGTCGGCGAAGTGGTCGACCGGCGGGACCGGGAAGTAGCCGCCCTTGTAGCGGACCTTGTACCCGCGGTTGTCCTCCACGGCACCGGTGTTCCAGGCACCCGCCTCGGAGTCGATGTGGTAGAAGGACTCGTTCGCGCTGGTGGCGAAGCGCACGGAGTCGAAGACGTAGAACTCGGCCTCGGGACCGAAGTAGGCGGTGTCCGCGATACCGGTCGACGCCAGGTACGCCTCGGCCTTCTTCGCCACGTTCCGCGGGTCGCGGGAGTACTGCTCGCCCGTGATCGGGTCGTGGATGAAGAAATTGACGTTGAGCGTCTTGTCCCGGCGGAACGGGTCGACCCGGGCGGTCGACAGGTCCGCGCGCAGCGCCATGTCGGACTCGTGAATGGCCTGGAAACCGCGGATCGAGGACCCGTCGAAGGCGAGCTCCTCGTCCGGGTCGAACGCCTCGGCGGGCACCGTGAAGTGCTGCATGACGCCCGGGAGGTCGCAGAAGCGGACATCGATGAACTTGACGTCCTCGTCCGCGATGAACTTCTTGGCCTCGTCGGCGTTCTGGAACATCCAGCTCCTCCTACTCCCGACCGTGCCGCCGGGGTGGTAGATCGTTCGTGCGGCCAGTGCGGGTGGCACACGCTGGGCTCGACCCTAGGGACGGGTGATTTCTCGGGCGTGACCCGTTTGTTTCGCAGAAGTTAACCGGGCCCCTGCCGCGGACCCTTCCGGACACTCCCACAGTAGCTCCGGCGTACCCCTCGCCGCCCCGGTCATATCCGGGCGCAGTACCGTGTACGGGTGGACAAGAGGCAAGCAATCGGATCATGGCTGTCCGGGCCGCGCGCGGCCATGGAGGACGCCGGTGCCGACTTCGGCTACCGGGGCCGGGAACTCGGTCTGCCGGAGGAGGGGCCCGGCTCGATCGCCCGTCCCGGGCGGCGGATCGGCGCGCTGGCCGTCGACTGGGCCCTGTGCCTCTTGATCGCATACGGCCTCATCACGGACGGCTACGGCCAGGAGACGTCCAACTGGGCGCTGCTCATCTTCTTCGTCCTGAGCGTCCTGACCGTCGGCACCCTCGGCTTCACCCCGGGCAAGCGCCTGCTCGGCCTGCGGGTGGTCGAGCTCGGCACCGGCCGGATCAACCCGCTGCGCGCCCTGCTGCGCTCGGTCCTGCTGTGCCTGGCGGTCCCCGCCCTGATCTGGGACCGCGACGGCCGCGGCCTGCACGACCGGCTGGCGCGCACGGTCGAGGTGCGGATCTGATCCCCGCACCCCGCCCCGCTGTACGGCGAAGGGGCACCCGGATCTCTCCGGGTGCCCCTTCGCCGTACAGCGGTACAACGGGGTCAGCGGCCCCTCGGCCCGCCCTTCGGCAGGCGCATGCCCTTGGGCATGGGGCCCTTCGGCAGCGGCATGTTGCTCATCAGGTCGCCCAGCGCGCGCAGCCGGTCGTTGGTCGCGGTGACCTGCGGGCCGGTCAGGACGCGCGGCAGCTTGAGCATGGTGGTGCGCAGCTTCTTCAGCTCCACCTGGCCCTCGCCGGTCCCCACGATCAGGTCGTGGACGGGGACGTCGGCGACGATCCGGTTCATCTTCTTCTTCTCGGCGGCGAGCAGGGACTTCACCCGGTTCGGGTTGCCCTCGGCGACCAGCACGATGCCGGCCTTGCCGACCGCGCGGTGCACCACGTCCTGGTTGCGGTTCATCGCCACCGCAGGGGTCGTCGTCCAGCCCCGGCCGATGTTGTCGAGCACGGCCGCGGCGGCGCCCGGCTGTCCCTCCATCTGCCCGAAGGCCGCCCGCTCGGCCCGGCGCCCGAACACGATCGCCGTCGCGAGGAAGGCGAGCAGCAGGCCCAGGATGCCGAGATAGATGGGGTGACCGATCAAGAAACCGATCGCGAGGAGGACACCGAAGGTGATGATGCCGACAGCCGCGAGTACAAGACCGATCTTCTTGTCGGCCCTGCGGGTCATCTTGTAGGTCAGGGCGATCTGCTTCAGTCGCCCGGGGTTCGCAGTCTCCGCCGCGTTGTCCTTCCTCGCCATGCCACGAAGTCTACGTGGCCCCCGCGGCGCCGACGACGGCAGTGCCCGGCGGGACGGTCAGGGGTCAGGAGCGGCGGGCGGCGAGTGCCTGCTGGAGGACCCGCTCCGCCTCGAACCGGTCCTTGGCGCGGCGGCGGTCCTCCAGGACGGACGTCCAGGCGTTGCGGCGGGCGGTGCGCTGGCCGCCGCCCATGAGCAGCGACTCGACGGCCCGCAGGGCGGTGGTGAACGACGGGATCGCGGTGGCGCGGACGGGCGCGGCCTGCATCGTGATGGTCCCCCTCGGTACGGCACTGGGTATGGGTGCACGTGGCGTGATGCCAGGGTCACTGATTGGTGTTACCAGGGCATGACCGACCGGTCAAACGGCCGTGAAGCCCCGGCGGGCGGGCGCCGAACGACGGCGCGGCCCTGACGGGTGCCCTCATCTGCGAGGACGGTCAGGACCGCGCCGTACCGGCCACTACCGGTCAGTAGGTTCTTGTGCTTGGATTCACACGCCTGCGGGCGGCGTCCGGCTCAGACGGCCTGCGCGGCGACGAACGCGCCCCGCTTCTCGACCGCCATCTGGTACAGGCGCCCGGCGCGGTACGAGGAGCGCACCAGCGGGCCGGACATCACGCCGGAGAAGCCGATCTGCTCGGCCTCCTCCTTCAGCTCCACGAACTCCTGCGGCTTGACCCAGCGCTCCACCGGGTGGTGGCGCACGGACGGGCGCAGGTACTGCGTGATGGTGACCAGCTCGCAGCCCGCGTCGTGCAGCTGCTTCAGCGCCTCGCTGACCTCCTCGCGGGTCTCGCCCATGCCGAGGATCAGGTTGGACTTGGTGACCAGGCCGTAGTCGCGGGCCTCGGTGATGACCTTCAGGGAGCGCTCGTAGCGGAAGCCGGGGCGGATCCGCTTGAAGATCCGCGGCACCGTCTCGACGTTGTGCGCGAAGACCTCGGGGCGGGAGGCGAAGACCTCCGCGAGCTGCTCCGGGACCGCGTTGAAGTCGGGGGCCAGCAGCTCGACCTTGGTGCGCCCGCCCTCGCGGTCCGCGGTCTGCGCGTGGATCTGGCGCACGGTCTCGGCGTACAGCCAGGCGCCGCCGTCCTCCAGGTCGTCGCGGGCGACGCCGGTGATGGTGGCGTAGTTCAGGTCCATGGTGACCACGGACTCGCCGACGCGGCGGGGCTCGTCGCGGTCGAGCGCCTCGGGCTTGCCGGTGTCGATCTGGCAGAAGTCGCAGCGCCGGGTGCACTGGTCGCCGCCGATGAGGAAGGTGGCCTCGCGGTCCTCCCAGCACTCGTAGATGTTGGGGCAGCCGGCTTCCTGGCAGACCGTGTGCAGGCCCTCGCTCTTCACGAGGTTCTGCATCTTCGTGTACTCGGGACCCATTTTCGCCCGGGTCTTGATCCACTCGGGCTTGCGCTCGATGGGGGTCTGGCTGTTGCGGACCTCCAGGCGCAGCATCTTGCGTCCGTCGGGTGCGACTGCGGACACGTCGGCTCCCTAACTTCGATTCTTCGGCGTACACCAGGGTACGCCCGTGTTTGATCGGCCCTGCGGTGAGGCCAACCTCGGGCCCGCGGGGTGCATTCCCCCGCCCGGGTGAGCCGGTCAGGCGGGGGCCTTCTCGATCACGCGCGGCTTGAGCTCGGCGTTCTCCAGCACGTCCCGCAGGTGCCGCTCCACCACCGGCAGCACCTCGTCGATCGTGACGTCCCGGCCCAGCTCGTTGGCGAGGGAGGTGACGCCCGCGTCGCGGATCCCGCACGGGATGATCCGGTCGAACCAGGCGTTGTCCGGGTTCACGTTCAGCGAGAAGCCGTGCATCGTGACGCCCTTGGCCACCCGGATGCCGATGGCCGCGATCTTGCGGTCCTCGCGCCGCTGGCCCGCGTTGGAGGGGGCGTACTCCGGGCCGTTGAGCCGGGGGTCGAACTCCTCGTCGTGCAGGCGCGGGTCGAAGTCCAGGGAGAGGCCGCCGAGGGACGGGCGCCGCTCGACCGGGTCGCCGAGGATCCAGACGCCGCTGCGGCCCTCGACCCGCGTGGTCTCCAGGCCGAACTCCGCGCAGGTGCGGATCAGGGCCTCCTCCAGCCGCCGTACGTGCGCCACGACGTCCACCGGGCGCGGGAGCTTCTGGATGGGGTAGCCCACGAGCTGGCCCGGGCCGTGCCAGGTGATCTTGCCGCCGCGGTCCACGTCGATGACGGGCGTGCCGTCGAGGGGGCGTTCGCTGTCCGCCGTGCGCCGGCCCGCCGTGTAGACCGGCGGATGTTCGAGGAGCAGCACGGTGTCGGGGACCTCGTCGGCGAAGCGCGCCGCGTGCACCCGGCGCTGCTCGTCCCACGCTTCCTGGTACTCGACGGCCTCGGACCCGAACCCCATACGGACGAACCGCAACTCGCTCACGGCAAGCGCCTCCCTGGAAAGACGTAAGGCACGAAACGTGCCCACGCCACTGTACGTCCGCCCGTCCGGCGCCCGCCGCGGGGCGGGGGCGTCAGGCACCGGTCCCATCCTCACACGATCGGATGAATGACCGGCGAAGTGTGTGATGGCGTGCTTACTCTCCGCTACATTCGCGCCGTTACCAGGCCATAAGGGCTGCTCACAGGCAATCCGGGCACATGTTCGCCTTGGAAGGCAGGAGACCGCACCGCAGATGACGGAACGACCCGCGCAGCGCACTCCCAACCGCCAGCTCGCCGCGCTCATCGCAGAAGCGGGGTTCTCCAACGCAGGTCTCGCCCGTCGCGTCGACCAGCTCGGCCTCGAACACGGACTGGACCTGAGATACGACAAGACGTCCGTCACCCGGTGGCTGCGCGGCCAGCAGCCCCGCGGCACCACCCCCGCCCTGATCGCCGAGGTCTTCACCCGGCGCCTCGGCCGCCGCCTCACCGCCCAGGACCTGGGGCTGGACGCCTGCGCCCCCGTCTACGCGGGCCTGGAGTTCGCCGCCTCCCCGGAGGAGGCCGTCGACATCGTCAGCGGCCTGTGGCGCAAGGACTCCGGCAGCCACGCCGAACTGCGCAAGATCGCGTTCACCCCGGCGGGGCTGGTCGTGCCCAGCCGGGACTGGCTGATCGGCCGCGCCGACGAGAAGGTCGGCCGTGGCGAGACGCCCGTCCGCATCCCGGCCCAGGGCCGCGGGCCCGCGTCCGCCAAGGCCCCGGGGCCCGCCCCGGCCGGGTCCGGGGGCCCCGCCGCCCGCCGGCGCACCCCGGCCGAGCGCGCCCCCGGCCAGCGGGTCACCGCCGGCGACCTCGCCGCGCTGCGCTCCGTCGGCGAGCTCTTCCGCGCCCTGGACGACATGTACGGCGGCGGCCACGCCCGCCAGGCCCTCGTGCGCTACCTGGAGCACGAACTGGAGCCCATGCTGCGCGGCACCTACGGCGAGCAGACCGGCCGCCGCCTGTTCGCCGCCGCCGCCGACCTGACCCGGCTCGCGGGCTGGACGTCGTACGACATCGCCGCCCACGGCCTCGCCCAGCGCTACTTCGTGCAGGCGCTGCGGCTCGCGCAGGCCGCCGGCGACCGGGCGTACGGCTCCTACGTCCTGGCCACCATGAGCCGGCAGGCCGTCTACCTCGGGCACGGACGGGAGGCCGTGCAGCTCGCCCGCGTCGCCCAGCAGGGGGCTGGCACCGGTGTCCCGCCCGTGGTGCAGTGCCTGCTGCACGCCTGCGAGGCGCGCGGGCACGCGGTGCTCGGCGAGGTGCGGGCCTGCACCGCCGCGCTGGTGCGGGCCGAGCGCGCCCTGGAGGCGGCCCGGCCCGGGGACGAGGTGCCGCACTGGGCGCGCTTCTTCGACGAGGCGCAGCTCGCCGACGAGTTCGCGCACTGCCACCGCGACCTCCAGCAGTTCCGCGCCGCCGCCCAGTACGCGGAGCGCTCCCTGCAACTGCGGGCCCCCGCCTACGCCCGCAGCCGCCTGTTCTGCCGCGTCGTCCTCGCCACCGCCCGCCTCGGCCTCGGCGAACTCGACGAGGCCTGCCGGGTGGGCGCCGAGGCGGCCGGGCAGGCGGCGGAGATGCGGTCGGCGCGGGCGGCGGAATACGTCCGGGACTTCGAGCGCCGGCTGGAGCCGTACCGGGACGCGGCGCCGGTGCGGGGGTACCGGGACAAGGTGGCGGCGCTGGGCTGAACCGGGGCCGGGCGTGACCGGTCCCGGGCGGCCCGGTCACGCCGCCCGGGCCGTCGGCAGCGGGTCGGCCGTGTGCATCGAGCCGCCCGCCCCCAGGTCCGCCAGGACCGCCGCCGCCGCCCGGCGCCCCGAGTGCAGCGCGCCCTGCACCGTGCCGGTGTCGCGGTGGTCGCCGCACACGTACAGCCCCGCCAGCAGCCGCACGGGCCGGCGCGGGTCGTGCGGCGGGCGCATCGCGGGCACCGCCTCGGCGGTGTGGTGCACGGCGAGCGTCTCCCAGCGCGCCGTCGAGGTGCCGTACAGACGCGACAGGTGCATCCGTACGGCGGTGTCGACGCCGGGCGGCGGCGGGCCCAGGACGGTGGAGGACACCAGCACCCGCCCGGCCGGGGCCCGGACCGGGTCGACGTGGCTGACCACCGCCGTGTGCGCGACCGGGCCGCCGCGGTCGGCGTCGAGCAGGAGCGCGGCGCCGGTCTCCGGCGGCTCGTCCATGGTGTGGTGCACCACCGTCACCGGGTGGAAGTCCGGCACGCGCAGACCGGGCAGCAGCTCGGCGGCGGCCCGCGCGTCGGTCGCCAGCAGGACGGCCCGGCAGCGGATCTCGCCGTGCTCGGCGGTCGTCACCGCGTTGGTGGCCACCGAGGTGACCCGGACGCCGGTGTGCACGGTGCCCGGGGGCAGGGTGCGCGCCAGCAGCTCGGGCAGGGCCTCCGCGCCGCCCTCCGGCAGGCACAGCCGCCCGCCCGCGAAGGCGCGCAGCGCGAGGTCCGCGCACCGGCTGGAGGTGGTCAGCTCCGGGTCGCACAGCAGCGCGGCGAGCAGCGGGCGCAGGAAGCCGTCGATCGTGCGGGCGGGCAGGCCGCGGGCCGCGAGCGCCTGCGCGGCGGGCAGCTCCGGACGGGCCAGCAGCCGGTCGACGGGCGTGCCCGCGAGCCGGGTGAGGGCGGCACCGAGCCGGGCCTGGTCGACGGCGGAGCCCAGCGGGGCGCCCGCGCGGCTGCGGGGCACCGGCGCCGTCCCGCCGGGCGGACGCGGCACGGGCGCGAGCCTCCTGGAGGCCGGCGCCGACCTGGGAGCGCTCGCCAAGGCGCGCACGACGTGAAGCGCGCCCCGAGGGCCTCCCGCGCCCGCCACGGCGCCCGCGCGGTGGCGGCGCCCGTCGCTGTGCAGCAGCACCCCCGGTGCGAAGGGCCGCAGTACGAGGCCGTCCAGCCCGGGAGCGAGCCGCAGCTCGGGGTAGGCCGTGGACAGCAGATGTCCGATTCTGTCGAGCCGGAAGCCGTCGACCTTCTCGGTCGCCATCCGGCCGCCCACCCCGTGGGCGGCCTCCAGGACGACGGTCGGCACTCCCGCGCCGGTCAGCCGGTGCGCCGCGGCGAGCCCGGCGACCCCGGCCCCCACGACGACGACGTCCGCCTGGTACGTGGGTTCAAGCACGTGCCCCTCCTCGAGGTTGCGCGGCCGCTGGAGACGTCATGCCCCCGACCGGCCTCCGGGATACCCGAGTTCTGGACGAGAGTAGGGCCGCAATCGGTCAGGAACAGTCGCGCAGAGGCAGAGCACGGTCGCACGGCGGTCGCATAAGGCTTGCGTGTGACCGGAACGCGCCGGAACGCGGCAGGAAACGGCAGGACGCGCCAGGGCATGCCGGGACACGGCAGGACGCGGCGCGGCGCGGCCACCCGGTCACAGCGCCGCCCGGATCGCCCCCTCGATGTCCGGGAACGCGAACCGGAACCCCGACTCCAGCAGCCGCGCCGGCACCACCCGCGCGCTGCCCAGCACCTCGCCGGCCAGCTCGCCGAGCACGGCCCGCAGCACCGGCGCGGGCACCGCGAAGAGCGCCGGCCGGTGCAGGACGCGCCCCATGGCCGCGGTGATCTCACGGTTCGTCAGCGGGTGCGGGGCGGTCAGGTTGAACGGGCCGGACAGGTCGTCCCGGTCGATCAGGTGACGGATCGCCGCCACCTCGTCGTGCAGCGCGATGAACGACCAGTACTGCCGCCCGTCGCCCAGCCGCCCGCCGAGCCCCGCCCCAAACAGCGGGAACAGCCGTCCCCAGGCGCCGCCCCCACGGGCGACGACCAGCCCGGTCCGGGCGAACACCGTCCGCACGCCCGCCTCCCGGGCGGGAGCCGCGGCGGCCTCCCACTCCACGCACAGCGCGGGCAGGAAACCCTCTCCCGGGGGCGCGCCCTCGTCGACGGCGCGCTCGCCGGTCTCCCCGTAGTAGCCGATCGCGCTGCCGCCGACGAAGACCCGCGGCCGCGGCTCCAGCCGGGCCAGCGCCCCGGCCAGCGCCGCCGTGCCGAGGACCCGGCTGCGGCGGACCCGGTCCTTGTACGCCGCCGTCCAGCGGCGTCCGCCGATCCCGGCCCCCGCGAGGTTCACCACGGCGTCGCACCCGGCGAGCCCGGCCGCGTCCACCTGCCCGCGCTCGGGGTCCCACCGCACCTCGCCCGGCGCCCGGGGCGCACGGCGCACCAGGCGCACCACCTCGTGCCCGTCCGCGGCCAGGGACCGCACCAGGGCACTGCCGATGAGACCGGACGCGCCGGCCACCGCGACACGCGAACGTTCCATGCGCCCATCCTGCCGGTGACCGCCCGAAACCGCCCCGTGAACCCTCGCGCCCGCGGCGTACAGTGATCGCCATGTCCACCGCGCACATACGTCCCGCCCGGCCCGACGACGAGGAGGCGCTGCGCCGGCTCGACCGGGAGACCTGGTCGTACCTGCACGCCGTCACCCCGCGCCCGGAGCCGGACGAGCCGTTCTTCCGGGAGACCAGCGGCCCCGGCGACCACCTGGTCGCCGAGCTCGACGGCCGCCTCGTGGGCTACGTCCGCCTCGGCTTCCCCACCCCGCTCGCCTCCAACGCGCACGTACGGCAGATCCGCGGCCTCGCCGTCGACGGCGCCGCCCGCGGCCGGGGCGTCGGCCGCGCGCTGGTCCGCGCCGCCGTCGAGGAGGCCCGCCGCCTGGGGGCCCGCCGCATCACCCTGCGCGTCCTCGGCCCCAACACGGCCGCCCGCGCGCTGTACGAGTCCGAGGGCTTCGTCGTCGAGGGCGTGCAGCCGCAGGAGTTCCACCTGGACGGGCGGTACGTCGACGACGTGCTGATGGGGCGGTCGCTGGTCTGAGCCGTCCCCGTCCGGGGAGGCCGCGGACCGTGGCGGCGGTCCGGCGGTTCCACCGGCCGGCACACCACACGTCGCGGGCGGACCGGATCGGACGGACAGTGGGACCATGCGTGTCGTTCGCAGGCCCCGGCACTCCCGGGACCCCCGCACCGGCCGGACGCGCCGTGCGGTGCGCGTACCGGACGCGGTCCGGCTGCTGCTGCTGTGCTGTCTGCCCGGTGCCGCCGCCGCGGCCGCGCTGGCACTGTGCACGATCGGTGACGAGCGCCCGGCCGCCGGGCCCGCCCGGCCCGCCGCCGCCCGGCACACCGCGCCCCGGCCGCCCGTCGTGCCCCGGTCCGACTGGCTGGGCGACGCCGCCCGCCGCCAGCCGCCCCCGCGCTACGACGACCGGGTCGTCGCCGTCTTCCTCCACCACACCGACACCCCCAACGGCTACGACTGCGCCGACACCCCCCGCATCCTGCGCAACCTGTACGCGGGCCAGACCGGCGCCCGGGACTGGGACGACCTCGGCTACAACTTCGTCGTCGACCGCTGCGGCACCATCTACGAGGGCCGCGCCGGCGGCATCGACCGCCCCGTCACCGGCGCCCACACCCAGGGCTTCAACCACCGCACCACCGGCGTCGCCGCCCTCGGCACCTTCACCGCGGGCGTCCCCGTGCCCCGCGCGCTGACCGACGCGATCGCCGCGCTGGCCGCCTGGAAGCTGAGCCTGTCCGGCACCGATCCGCGCACGGCGGTCCGGCTGGTCTCCAGCAACGGCCGCAGCCGGTACGCCGCCGGCACCACCGTCGCGCTGCCCGCCGTCGCCGGCCACGACGAGGGCTACCAGACCGACTGCCCGGGCGCCGCCCTGCGCGCCCGCATTCCCGAGATCAGGGAACGGGCGGCCCGGCTCCAGGGCCGCACGGCGGCCCCCCGGCCGGCCCAGGTCCCCTGAGCACCCGCCCCGGCAGGCCCAGGCCCCTGAGCACCCGCCCCGGCCGGCCCAGGTCCCCTGAGCACCCGCCCCGGCCCGGGTTCAGGCCGCGAACCGCTCCCACAGCCGCGGCAACCGCTCGGCGAGCGCCTGGTCGTCCTCCAGGTCGAGCGGCGTCCCCCGCGGGTCCGCCGGAGCGGACGCCAGGCCCAGGTCCGGCGCGACGGAGCCGGTGAGCTGCTCGTATGCCTCGTCGGCCGCGTAGCCGAGCTCCTCGCCGTCGCCGTCGATCTCCTCGTCGAAGTCGTCCAGCAGCTCCGCGAGCGCGTCGGGGTCGTGCACGGCCCCCTCGTACACCTCGCGGCCCTGGCCGATCAGCCAGCACCGGAAGGATTCGAACACGTCGTCGCTCGCCCCGTCGAGCAGCACCCACGCGGCGGCCCACAGGTCCCAGGTGCAGGCGCGGTGGTAGCGGGCCTCGAAATGGCGGGCGAAGTCCAGGACCCGCTCCGGGTCCAGCCGGCACAGCCGCTCCACGAGCAGGTCGGCCTGCTCCTCGGGGTCCCCCTCGGCGGCCTCGCGGGTGGCGTCGATCAGCTCCCAGAACTCCGTCTCGTCCATCACGGCTCCAGCATCGGCCCTGGGCGCACGGGGCGCACGCGGAGTGGGACGATCGCCGGTGTGCGGTCCGTCTCACGCCTCACGGCGCCGGATCCCCGTACAGCCCGGCGAGCCGGCGCGCGTCGAGCGCGAAGCGTTCCCGCAGACTCTCCGGCGCCAGCACCTCGGCCTCCGGCCCGAGCATCCGCAGCTGGGTGTGGGCGATCTCCTCGGACTCCACCGGCAGCGTCACCGTCACCCACCCGTCCGCGCCGGCCGCCCCGGCGGCGTCGAGCGCCTCCCGCGCCGACCGCGGATCCACCGCGTACGGCAGCACCCGCACGCCCCGCGGCGACAGCCGCAGGACGACCTCGGCCCGCAGGATCGACCGCGCGAACTGAGCGGCCCGCTCGGCCCAGAAGGCGGGCAGGTCGAAATCCTCGTCCCGCGTGAACCGCTCCGCACCGGCGTCCACCGCCGTGAACCGGTCGATCCGGTACACCCGGAAGGAACCCTCGCCCTCGCGGACCCGCGCGCACAGGTACCAGACCCCCGCCTTGAGCACGAGCCCGTACGGCTCCAGCTCCCGGACGGCCTCCTCCCCGCCGCGCCCGCGCCGGTAGCGGGCGGTGACGCACCGGTCGTCCCAGACCGCGTCCGCGACCGCCGGGAGCAGTTCGGGCGGCTCGGGCTCCTTGAACCAGTCCGGGGCGTCCAGGTGGAAGCGCTGCGCCGCCGTGCGGGAGGCGTCCCGCAGGGACGGCAGCAGCGCCGCCGACACCTTCAGCCGGGCCGCCGACGCCGCGTCCTGGAGCCCCATCTCGCGCAGCGCCCCCGGCACGCCGGAGAGGAAGAGGGCCTCCGCCTCGCTGCGGTGCAGGCCGGTCAGCCGGGTGCGGTAGCCGCCGACCAGCCGGTACCCGCCGGCCCGCCCCCGCTCCGCGTACACCGGCACGCCCGCCTCCGACAGCGCCTGCGCGTCCCGCGTCACGGTCCGCTCCGACACCTCCAGCTCCCGGGCCAGCTCGGCGGCGGTCATGGAGGGCCGGGACTGGAGCAGCAGCACCATCTTGATCAGCCGGGCAGCGCGCATGGCCCCATCATGCAGGAGGCCCCCCGCCGCGGCGGGGGGCCTCCTGGTGACCATGGCCCACAGGCCGCGGTGGCCTACAGGCCGTAGCGCTCGCGCGCCTCCTTCACGGCCGTCGCCTTGACCTCGCCGCGCTTGGCGAGCTGGGCCAGGGCCGCGACCACGATCGACTCGGCGTCGACGCCGAAGTGGCGGCGGGCGGCCTCACGGGTGTCCGACAGGCCGAAGCCGTCGGCGCCCAGCGAGGACCAGTCCTGCTCCACCCACTGCGCGATCTGGTCCGGGACCTGGCGCATGTAGTCGGAGACGGCCAGCACCGGGCCCTCGGCGCCCTGGAGCGCCTGGCGGACGTAGGGCACCCGCTCCTCGCCGCGCAGGAGGGCCGCGTCGGCCTCCATCGCGTCGCGGCGCAGCTCGGTCCAGGAGGTCGCGGACCACACGTCGGCGGCCACGCCCCACTCCTCGGTGAGCATCTTCTGCGCCTTCAGCGCCCAGTGGATCGCCGTGCCGGAGCCCAGCAGCTGGATGCGCGGGGCGTTGGCCTGCGGGGTCAGGCCCGCGGACTCCGCCGTGTTGAAGCGGTACAGGCCCTTGACGATGCCCTCGTCGATGCCGAGGCCCTGCGGCTTGGCGGGCTGCGGCAGCGGCTCGTTGTAGACCGTCAGGTAGTAGAAGACGTTCTGGTCCTCGCCCTCCTTGGCCTCGCCGTACATCCGGCGCAGACCCTCGCGGACGATGACGGCGACCTCGTAGGCGAACGCCGGGTCGTACGTCAGCGACGCCGGGTTGGTCGCCGCGATCACCGGGGTGTGGCCGTCGGCGTGCTGCAGGCCCTCACCGGTCAGCGTGGTGCGGCCGGCGGTGGCGCCGATCAGGAAGCCGCGGCCGAGCTGGTCGCCGAGCTGCCACATCTGGTCGGCCGTGCGCTGCCAGCCGAACATCGAGTAGAAGATGTAGAACGGGATCATCGGCTCGCCGTGCGTCGCGTACGACGTGGAGGCGGCGATGAAGTCGGCCATGGAACCGGCCTCGGTGATCCCCTCGTTGAGGATCTGGCCGTTCTTGGCCTCCTTGTAGTACATCAGCTGGTCGCGGTCGACCGGCTCGTACGTCTGGCCCTTGGGCGAGTAGATGCCCAGCGACGGGAAGAGCGACTCCATGCCGAAGGTGCGTGCCTCGTCGGGGACGATCGGCACCCAGCGCTTGCCGGTCTCCTTGTCGCGGACCAGGTCCTTGATCAGACGGACGAACGCCATCGTCGTCGCCACGTTCTGCGAGCCGGAGCCCTTGTCGAAGGCGGCGAACGCCTTCTCCGCGGGGGCGGGCAGCGCCGGGACCGGGTGGACGCGGCGGGCCGGGGCCGGACCGCCGAGGGCGGCGCGGCGCTCCTGGAGGTAGCGGACCTCGGGGGAGTCGGCGCCGGGGTGGCCGTAGGGGACCACGCCGTCGACGAAGTCGCTGTCCTTGATCGGCAGGTCCAGGCGGTCGCGCATCGCCTTGAACTCGTCCACCGTCAGCTTCTTCATCTGGTGGTTGGCGTTCTTGGAGGCGAAGCCCTCACCGAGGGTGTGGCCCTTGACGGTCTGGGCCAGGATCACCGTCGGGGCGCCCTTGTGGGCGAGCGCCGCCTTGTACGCGGCGTAGACCTTGCGCGGCTCGTGACCGCCGCGGGAGACGTGGAAGCACTCGAGGATCTTGTCGTCGCTCAGCAGCTTCGCCATCTCGGCGAGCGCCGGGTCCTTGCCGAAGAAGTCCTCGCGGATGTAGGCGGCGTCGCGGGTCTGGTACGTCTGGATCTGCGCGTCCGGTACCTCGCGCAGGCGGCGTACGAGCGCGCCGGTGGTGTCGAGCTGGAACAGCTCGTCCCAGGCCGAGCCCCACAGCGTCTTGATCACGTTCCAGCCGGCGCCGCGGAACTGGGCCTCCAGCTCCTGCACGATCTTGAAGTTGGCGCGGACCGGGCCGTCCAGGCGCTGCAGGTTGCAGTTGATGACGAAGGTCAGGTTGTCCAGGCCCTCGCGGGCGGCGAGCGCGAGCGCCGCCGTCGACTCCGGCTCGTCCATCTCGCCGTCGCCGAGGAAGGCCCACACGTGCGAGGCGGAGGTGTCCTTGATGCCGCGCGCGGTCAGGTAGCGGTTGAAGCGTGCCTGGTAGATCGCGGAGAGCGGGCCCAGGCCCATGGAGACGGTGGGGAACTCCCACAGCCAGGGCAGGCGCCGCGGGTGCGGGTAGGACGGCAGGCCGTTGCCGCCGGTCTCGCGGCGGAAGTTGTCGAGGTGGTCCTCGTTCAGCCGGCCGTCGAGGAAGGCGCGGGCGTAGATGCCGGGGGAGGCGTGGCCCTGGATGTAGAGCTGGTCGCCCGAGCCGTCGGCCTCCTTGCCCTTGAAGAAGTGGTTGAAGCCGGTCTCGTACAGCCAGGCCGCGGAGGCGAAGGTGGCGATGTGGCCACCGACGCCGTACTTGCTGCCGCGGGTCACCATGGCCGCCGCGTTCCAGCGGTTCCACGCGGTGATCCGCTGCTCCATCTCCTCGTCGCCGTCCACGGTGGGCTCGGCGGCGGTGGGGATGGTGTTGACGTAGTCGGTCTCGAGGAGCTTCGGCAGGGCGATGCCGGCGCCCTCGGCGCGCTCCAGCGTGCGGCGCATCAGGTACGCGGCACGGTGCGGCCCGGCCGCCTTGGCAACGGCGTCCAGGGAGGCCTGCCATTCGGCGGTCTCCTCAGGGTCGCGGTCCGGGAGCTGGTCGAGCTCGCTCGGCTGGATGGCGTTGGGGTCGGTCATGTCGCCGCCTTCCTCAGTCGAAGGGGGTTCCCTCATCGGTAAGGGTTCGGGGGTGCCCTTGGTCTTTGGCAGGACAGGGCGTGAGGCTTTGGTCGAAGCCCGTCGGCGACTGTAACTCCCTGATCGATGATCGATCAAAGGGTTGAGGGCGAAAACCTCTCGAAAACGAGAAAGTCGGCACCCGGTGCCTTCGAACAAGACACCGGGTGCCGCATTTCAGGCTGGTTTTCGCAGGTGAGGGGACGTTTGAGCGGGGTGCCGCTCAGGCTCCCGGAACGCCGGCTCAGCTCTCCTCGTGGCGCGGCGCGCAGCCCAGCACGTGCGCCTTCACCAGCTCGGCGATGCGCGGGTCCCGCCGCTTGAACGCCGCCACCAGCTCCTCGTGCTCCTCGGCGTACGACTGCTGCACCGTGCCCAGCCAGCGGATGGACAGCGCGGTGAACACCTCGATGCCCAGGCCCTCCCAGGTGTGCAGCAGCACCGAGTTGCCGGCGGCCCGCACCAGCTCCCGGTGGAAGCCGACGGTGTGCCGGACCTGCGCCGTCCCGTCGCCCGCGCGGTCGGCCTCGTACAGCGCGGCGACATGCGGCTCCAGCGCCGAGCAGTCCTCGGCCAGCCGCTGGGCCGCCAGCTCCGCCGCGATCGCCTCCAGACCGGCCCGGACCGGGTAGCTCTCCTCCAGGTCGGCCGCGGTCAGGTTCCGCACCCGTACGCCCTTGTTCGGCGCCGACTCGATCAGCCGCAGCGACTCCAGCTCGCGCAGCGCCTCCCTCACCGGCGTCTGGCTGACCTCCAGCTCGGTGGCGATGCGCCGCTCCACGATCCGCTCGCCCGGCTGCCAGCGCCCGCTGATGATCCCTTCCAGGATGTGCTCGCGGATCTGTTCGCGCAGCGAGTGGATGACGGGGGCGGTCATGAGGGCTCCTTAGGGAGGGGCCCACCGGCCCCCTGAGGGCGTTGACGCTTAGACAATACGGCGGCGCGCCATCGGCGGAAGGGCGCATACGGGGGCTTTTACGCAGGTGAGACGAGGCTTACACGAACGACGGCGCCCCCGCCCGGAAACTCCGGGCGGGGGCGCCGTACGGCCGTACCTGGGCGCTACGGGATCACAGGCCGAGCTCGACCTCGAACTCGCCCGCCTCCAGGATCGCCTTGACCGCCGTCAGGTAGCGGGCGGCGTCGGCGCCGTCCACCAGGCGGTGGTCGTAGGAGAGGGTCAGGTAGGTCATGTCGCGGACGCCGATGACCGTGCCCTCCTCCGTCTCGATCACGGCGGGGCGCTTGACCGTGGCGCCGATGCCGAGGATCGCGACCTGGCCCGGCGGCACGATGATCGTGTCGAAGAGCGCGCCGCGTGAACCGGTGTTGGAGATGGTGAAGGTCGCACCGGCCAGCTCGTCCGGCGTGATCTTGTTGCTGCGGACCTTGCCCGCCAGCTCCGCCGTGGCCTTGGCGATACCGGCGATGTTGAGGTCGCCGGCGTTCTTGATGACCGGGGTCATCAGGCCCTTCTCGGAGTCCACCGCGATACCGATGTTCTCGGTGTCGAAGTAGGTGATGGTCCCCTCGGCCTCGTTGATCTTGGCGTTGATGACCGGGTGGGCCTTCAGCGCCTGGGCCGCGGCCTTGACGAAGAACGGCATCGGGGAGAGCTTGACGCCCTCACGGGCCGCGAACGCGTCCTTGGCGCGGGCGCGCAGCTTCATCAGGCGGGTGACGTCGACCTCGACGACCGAGGAGAGCTGGGCCTGCTCGTGCAGGGCCTTGACCATGTTGTCGCCGATGACCTTGCGGATCCGCGGCATCTTCACGGTCTGGCCGCGCAGCGGGGACGCCTCCAGCTTCGGCGCCTTCTTGGCGGCGGCCGGAGCGGCAGCGGCGGCGGGGGCCGGGGCAGCGGCGGCGGCCTTGGCGGCCTCCGCGGCGGCCAGGACGTCCTGCTTGCGGATGCGGCCGCCGACACCGGTGCCCTGCACGGTGGACAGGTCGACGCCGTTCTCGGCGGCGAGCTTGCGCACCAGCGGGGTCACGTACGCGCCCTCGTCCGTCGCCTGCGCGGCGGCCGGGGCCTGAGCCGGGGCCGGGGCGGGCGCCGGAGCGGCCGGGGCCGGCTCGGGGGCCGGGGTGACCTGCTGCTGCGGGGCCGGGGCGGTGGGCGCCTGCGGAGCCGGGGCGGCCTGCGCGGGGGCGGGCTGCGCCGGGGCCGGGGCGGCCTGCGCCGGAGCGGCCTGGGCCGGGGCCGGCTGGGCGGCCGGGGCCTCGGGGGCGGCCGGGGCGGCACCCTCGGCGCCGATGACGGCGAGCTTGGCGCCGACCTCGGCGGTCTCGTCCTCGCCGACCACGATCTCCAGCAGCACGCCGGAGGCGGGGGCCGGGATCTCGGTGTCGACCTTGTCGGTGGAGACCTCGAGCAGCGGCTCGTCGGCCTCGACGCTGTCGCCGACCGACTTCAGCCAGCGGGTGACGGTGCCCTCGGTGACGGACTCGCCGAGCGCGGGCAGGACCACGTCGGTGCCCTCGGCGGAACCGCCGCCGGAGGCGGCCTCGGCGGTCGGGGCCGGGGCGGGGGCGGCCTGCTCGGTGGAGGGCTGGGCCTGCGGGGCCGACTCCGGGGCCGGGGCGGCGGCCTGCTCGGCGGCGGGGGCCTGCTCGGCGGCCGGGGCGCCGGTGCCGTCGTCGATCAGCGCCAGCTCGGCGCCGACCTCGACGGTCTCGTCCTCGGCGACCTTGATGGAGGACAGCACGCCGGAGGCGGGGGCCGGGATCTCGGTGTCGACCTTGTCGGTGGAGACCTCGAGCAGCGGCTCGTCGGCCTCGACGCGCTCACCCTCGGCCTTCAGCCAGCGGGTGACGGTGCCCTCGGTGACGCTCTCGCCGAGCGCCGGAAGGGTTACGGAAACCGCCATGGTTTCGGTTGCTCCTTTGGAAGTGCGGAAGTCTGTGTCGTCGCGCCCGAAGACTGAGGAACTCAGTCGTGCATGTGGAGGGGCTTGCCCGCGAGGGCCAGGTGGGCCTCGCCGAGCGCCTCGTTCTGCGTCGGGTGGGCGTGGATGAGCTGGGCGACCTCGGCCGGCAGCGCCTCCCAGTTGTAGATCAGCTGGGCCTCGCCGACCTGCTCGCCCATGCGGTCGCCGACCATGTGGACGCCGACCACGGCACCGTCCTTGACCTGGACGAGCTTGATCTCGCCCGCGGTCTTCAGGATGCGGCTCTTGCCGTTGCCGCCCAGGGGGAACTTGATCGAGACGACCTTGTCCGCACCGTAGACCTCCTTGGCCTTGGCCTCGGTGAGACCGACGGAGGCGACCTCCGGGTGGCAGTACGTCACCCGCGGCACGCCGTCGTAGTCGATCGGGACGACCTTCAGACCGGCCAGCCGCTCCGCCACCAGGATGCCCTCGGCGAAGCCGACGTGCGCGAGCTGGAGGGTCGGGACCAGGTCACCGACGGCCGAGATCGTCGGCACGTTGGTGCGCATGTACTCGTCGACGAGGACGTAGCCGCGGTCCATGGCGACCCCGGCCTCCTCGTAGCCCAGGCCCTGGGAGACCGGGCCGCGGCCGACGGCGACGAGCAGGATCTCGGCCTCGAACTGCTTGCCGTCCGCGAGGGTGACCCTGACACCGTCCTGGGTGTACTCGGCCTTCTCGAAGAAGGTGCCCAGGTTGAACTTGATGCCGCGCTTGCGGAAGGCGCGCTCCAGCAGCTTGGAGGAGTTCTCGTCCTCGACCGGGACGAGGTGCTTCATGCCCTCGATGACCGTGACGTCGGCGCCGAACGACTTCCACGCGGACGCGAACTCGACGCCGATGACGCCGCCGCCCAGGACGATCGCGGACTTCGGCACGCGGTCCAGGACGAGGGCGTGGTCGGAGGAGATGATGCGGTCGCCGTCGATCTCCAGGCCCGGCAGCGACTTCGGCACGGAGCCGGTCGCCAGCAGGATGTGGCGGCCCTGGACGCGCCGGCCGTTCACGTCGACGGAGGTCGGGGAGGACAGACGGCCCTCACCCTCGATGTAGGTCACCTTGCGGGAGGCGATCAGACCCTGCAGGCCCTTGTACAGGCCCGCGATCACGTCGTCCTTGTACTTGTGGACGGCCGCCATGTCGATGCCCTCGAAGGTGGCCTTCACGCCGAACTGCTCGCTCTCGCGGGCCTGGTCGGCGATCTCACCGGCGTGCAGCAGGGCCTTGGTGGGGATGCAACCGTTGTGCAGGCAGGTGCCGCCGACCTTGCCCTTCTCGATCAGGGCGACGTCCAGGCCCAGCTGCGCCCCGCGCAGGGCCGCGGCGTAACCACCGCTGCCACCGCCGAGGATCACTAGGTCGAAAACGGTGCTGGCGTCGTTCGCCACGTCACGTCCTCCATGCATGTGCGCCGTGCGCCGGTCGTCGGTGACCGGCAGGCGGCTGGTGTCCGGCCGCTCGTTCTTCGGCCCTTAGGTGGGGGCCCTGTCCTGCCGGGCCCCATCTTCGCACTTGTCGCCGCCGAACGAGACGCGGGGCCGGGGTGTGAGACACCCCACGTTCCTCCGTTTCCCCGTGACGGGCGGGGAGGACCGAGCCCCGGGGCGCGGGGAACCGCATGGCCGGCCCCCGCGCTCCCGCGGGCGCGCACCGCCGCAACGGACCGTGCTCTCAGGCGGACGTCACCCGAGATCGCCGGAGGCGGTCCGCTCGGCCAGCCGCACCAGCGTCCGCACCGCCGACCCCGTGCCGCCCTTGGGCGTGTACCCGAACGGCCCGCCCTCGTTGAACGCCGGACCGGCGATGTCCAGGTGCGCCCAGGTGATGCCCTCGCCCACGAACTCGCGCAGGAACAGGCCGGCGACCAGGCCGCCGCCCATCCGCTCGCCCATGTTGGCGATGTCGGCGGTCGCGGACTCCATGCCCTTGCGCAGGTGCTCCGGGAGCGGCATCGGCCAGGCGGCCTCGCCGACCTCCTCGGCGGCCTCGTGCACCGCCGTGCGGAAGGCGTCGTCGTTGGCCATGATCCCGAAGGTGCGGCTGCCGAGCGCCAGCATCATCGCGCCGGTCAGGGTGGCGACGTCCACGATCGCGTCGGGCTTCTCCTGCGAGGCGGCCCACAGCGCGTCCGCCAGGACCAGCCGGCCCTCGGCGTCGGTGTTGAGGACCTCCACCGTCTTGCCGCTGTACATGCGCAGCACGTCACCCGGGCGGACCGCGGAGCCCGAGGGCATGTTCTCGGCCAGCGCCAGCCAGCCGGTGACATTGACCTCCAGGCCGAGGCGGGCGGCGGCGACCACCGCGGCGAACACGGCGGCGGCACCGCTCATGTCGCACTTCATCGTCTCGTTGTGCCCGGCCGGCTTCAGCGAGATGCCGCCCGAGTCGTAGGTGATGCCCTTGCCGACGAGGGCGAGGTGCTTCTTCGCCTTGGAGGAGGTGTACGACAGCTTCACCAGGCGGGGCGCCGACGCCGAGCCGGAGCCGACGCCGAGGATGCCGCCGTAGCCGCCCTTGGCCAGCGCCTTCTCGTCGAGCACCTGCACCTTGATGCCGTGCTCCTTGGCCGCGGCCTGCGCGATCGCGGCGAACGCCTCGGGGGTGAGGTCGTTCGGCGGGGTGTTGACCAGGTCGCGGGCGCGGTTGAGCTCCTCGGAGACGGCGACGGCGCGCTCGACCGCCGCCTTGTACGCCTTGTCGCGGGGCTTGCCGCCCAGCAGCACGGCCTCCGCCAGCGGGGCCTTGCCGTTCCTGGCCTTGGCGCCCTTGCCGCTCTTCGCGGTGTCCTTGTACGCGACGAAGGAGTACGCGCCCAGCAGCACGCCCTCGCCGACGGCGCCCGCGTCGGCGGCGTCGGCGAGCGGCAGGGCGAACGCGGCCTTCTTCGTCCCGGTCAGGGCGCGGGCGGCCGCGCCGGCGGCCCGGCGCAGCGCCTCGCCGTCGTAGCCGGCGTCCTTCTCGGGCACGTCGCCCAGGCCCACCGCCACCACGAGCGGCGCCTTGAAGCCGGAGGGCGCGGGCAGCTTGGTCACCTCGCCCTCGGCACCGGAGGCGCCGAGGGTCTCCAGGACGCCGGCCAGGCCGCCGTCGTACGCGGTGTCCACGGCCTCGGCGCCGGGTGCCACGACCGGCCCCTCGGCGCCTTTGGCGACCCCGATCACGATCGCGTCGGCCCGCAGGCCGGGCGCTGCGGCGGTGCTGAGAGTGAGAGCAGTCACGGTGGTGGATTCTCGCTTCCGTGTGAAGTCCGTGTGGCCGAATGCGGGTGGGTCGACCGGGCCCGACGACCGACCCTAGATCGCTTCCGCGATGCGGTCCTCACCTGGGCAGGTGGAGACCCGTCACGAGCCTACGCGCGCAGGACGTTCGCTCATTCCTGCGGGCGTTCACCCGTCGGTGGCCTCGTGGCCCTTTCCCGATCCTCGCATGCGGTGAGCTGGGTCACACTCGTCGGGTTCCGGTGAGCGCTCCGCTCACCGCTTCGCGTGATGTCCACGGACCTTCCCCGGATCGGCCACGGGCGGGTCCGCTGGGGGGAGGAACCACCATGGCGCAGCGTGCGCACCGCTGGAGAGACACGGCCGCCGCCCTGACCGCGGGAGGGCTGCTGGTCCTGGGACCGGGCATACCGGGCGCGTCGGCCGCCGGGGAACCGCGCGTCGACCTGCGGGTCCTGGTCGTGGACGACGGCGGCGCCCCGGTCCGCGCCATCGCCGGCCGGCTGCGGAGCACGGGCATCCCGTACACCACCGTGGACCTGGACGACCCGGACCGCCCGAGGATCACCGCATCGTTCCTCGGCGACACCGTCGCCGGCCGGCCACGGGCGAAGTACCAGGGCGTCGTCCTGCCGAACGAGGCCCCGTTCGGCGCGGACTCGGCCGAGCAGCGGGCGCTGGAGACGTACGAGCGGACGTACGGCATCCCGCAGGTCGACGCCTCCACCTGGGCCCACCCGGGCGTGGGCCTCGACCACACCGACCAGGGAGGCTGGGCCGGTTCCCTCGACGGCCGCGAGGCCACCGTGACGCCGGCGGGGAAGGCCGGGTACTTCGGCTATCTCGACGGGGCGTTCACCTTCGAGGACAACGCGCCCTCGGTGCCGGAGAGCCACGGCTACGCCGCCCGCCCCCGGGAGGGCTTCACCTCCTACGTCGACCTGCCCGTGCCCGGCGGCACCGGGCGGGGCAGCCTGGTCGGGGAGTACGCCCACGACGGCCGCCGCGAGCTGGTGGTCACCTTCGCCTACAACGGCTCCCAGCGGCAGTTCCGGGTGCTGGCCCGCGGCATCGTGGAGTGGCTGACCCGGGGCGTGCACCTGGGCCGGGACCGCAACCACTTCGCCGTGCACGTCGACGACGTCTTCGCGCCCGACAGCCGCTGGGACACCGAACGCGACTGCACGCCCGGCGACTTCGACTGCCCGGACGGCGACGGGGAGGGCACCGCGCCGATCCGGATGACCGCGGACGACGCCGCCTACGCCGCCCGGTGGCAGCGCGAGCGCGGCTTCACCCTCGACCTGGTCTACAACGCCGGGTCGGGTGAGGAGTGGAAGGCCCGGCACGGCAACACCGACGCGCTCGCCGACCGGCTGCTCGCCGACAAGGACGCCTACCGCTGGATCAACCACACCTACACCCACCCCTACCTGGGCTGCGTCCAGGACACCAGCACCGTGCCGTGGAGCTGCGCGAAGAACGCCGACGGCGGCACGCAGTGGCTCGGCCGCGCCGAGATCTCCGCGCAGATCCGCGACAACCACGCCTGGGCCGTCGCCCGCGGCCTGCCCGTCGACCGCACCGAACTGGTCACCGGCGAGCACTCCGGCCTCGCGGCCCTCCCGCAGCAGCCCGAGGACAACCCGAACCTCGCCGCCGCCCTCGCCGACAACGGCGTCAGGTGGATCGCCTCCGACAACTCCCGCGAACCCGGACAGCGCCCGGCCGGCGCCGCGCTGACCGTCCCCCGCCACCCGATGAACGTGTACTACAACGTCGGGACGGCCCGGGAGATGGCCGACGAGTACAACTGGATCTACACCTCCCGCGCCGACGGCGGCAGCGGCGTCTGCGAGAACAGCCCGGTCTCCACCTGCCTGGACGCCCCGCTGGACGTGGCCACCGGCTACGCGACGCACATCGTCCCCCAGGAGGCCCGCACCGCCCTCGGCCACGTCCTGTCCAACGACCCGCGCCCGCACTACGTCCACCAGTCCAACCTCGCCGAGGACCGGCTGCTGTACCCGGTCCTGGACCGGGTGCTGGCCGACTACGCGGCCCTGTTCGCCGACGACACCCCGCTGGAGAACCTCTCCCAGCGGGAGACCGGGACGGAGCTGCGGCGGCGGGCGGCCTGGCAGGCGGCGCTCGCGGACGGCCGCGTCACCGCGTACCGGATCGGCACCACCGTCACCGTCACCGCACCCGGCGGGACCCGGGTCCCGGTCACCGCGCCCGAGGGGACGCGACAGCAACTCCTCCTCGGCACCGCCGAGTTCGGCACGCCGTACGCGGGCCGCCGCTCGGCCTGGACCGCGCCGGAGGCACTGCGGAGCTCCGTCACGCTGAGGCTGCCGTCCTAGACCCACGGCCTTCCGGCCGCTCCCGCGCACCCCGGCTCCCGACCGGCCGGGGTGCGCTCTTCGAGCCGTAGCAACGTTCCACAGGGGGGACCCGCGCGATGCGCACCGGCCGTCATGTCGCCATGCTCACCGAAGGCACCTATCCGCACGTCCACGGCGGGGTCAGCACCTGGTGCGACCAGCTCGTCAAGGGCATGCCGGAGGTGGACTTCCACCTCTTCTCGCTCACCGGCAGCGGACGCGAACCCGTCACCTGGGAGCTGCCGCCCAACGTCCGCCGGCACACCACCGTGCCGACCTGGGGCCCGCGCCCCGGCCGCGCCCGCCCGCCCCTCGGCCGGGCCCGCCGCCGCTTCACCGACGCCTACGAGCGGTTCCTGCTGTCCTTCCTCGACCCCGGCTCCGGCTGCGACTTCGGCGAGGCCCTGGACGAGCTGGCCCACCTGGCCCGCGACGGGCGGCTCACGGCGGCGCTGCGCGGCGAGCCGGCGCTGCGCGCGCTGATACGGACCTGGACCGCGCCGCACCTGCCGACCGCCGCCGCCCGCCCCACCGTGCACGACGCGCTCACCGCGACCGACCTGCTGGAGCACGCCCTGCGCCCGTTGGCCGTGCGGCTGCCCGAGGAGTGTGTCGCCCACGCCGTCAGCAGCGGCCTGGCCACCCTGCCCGCCCTCGCCGCCCGCCGCCTGGACGGCGTGCCCTTCCTCCTCACCGAGCACGGCATCTACCTGCGCGAGCGCTACCTCGGCTCCCGTGAGCAGGCCCAGCGCTGGCCCGTGAAGGCGTTCATGCTGGCCTTCCACCGCGCACTCAACTCCCTCGGCTACCGCACCGCCGACCTGATCACCCCCTGCAACCGGTACAACCGCCGCTGGGAGGAGCGCGGCGGCGCCGACGCCGGCCGCATCCGCACCGTCTACAACGGCGTCGACCCGCACGCCTTCCCGCACGCCGGCCCCGAACCCGACGTGCCCACCCTCACCTGGTGCGGCCGGATCGACCCCATCAAGGACCTGGAGACCCTCATCCGCGCCTACGCCCTGGTCCGCGCCGGGATACCCGCGGCCCGCCTGCGCCTGTTCGGCCCCGTCCCGCCCGGCGGCGAGGGCTACCGCACCCGCCTGGAGAAGCTCGCCGCCGAACTCGGCGTCACCGACGGCCTCACCTTCGAGGGCCGTATCGACGAGGTGTGGCGGGCGTACGCCGCAGGCCACGTCGTCATGCTGTCGTCCATATCCGAGGGCTTCCCCTTCTCGGTCATCGAGGCGATGTCCTGCGGCCGTACGACGGTCTCGACGGACGTCGGGGGAGTGAGCGAGGCCGTCGGCGACACCGGGCTCGTCGTCCCGCCGCGCGAACCGGAGAAGATGGCCGCCGCCGCCCTCGCCCTGCTGCGCGACGACGAACGGCGGCGCGGCCTGGGCGAACTGGCCCGCCGGCGGGTCGTCGACCGCTTCACCCTGCGCCGCTCGGTCGACGCCTTCCGCACCATCTACCAGGAGCTCGCGGGCCTGCCCGAGGTGTACGAACCCGCCGTCGAGACCGTCGCCGACTGGACCCTCGAACTGCGCGACCCCTGGTACGCGGCCGTCGCGACGGAAGGGACCGACTGGTGAGCGGCGACGTCCGGCTGCCTGCGGGCACCCGTCCGCAGGCCCGCCCCGCGATCCCCCGGCAGCGCACGCCCGGCTGGGCCCAGCCCGATCCGGTCGACGAACTCGCCGACCGCCTCGGCGACTTCGCCGCCGCCGCCGTCCACCCCGACGAGATCGCCGCGCTGCTGGAGTCCGACGGACTGTCCGACGAGCGGATACGCGAGCGGTACGGCGTGCGGGACTCCTTCGCGCTCGCCGAGACGCTCTACGCCCGCGTCCCCCGCCGCTACCCCGAACCCGACGGCCCCGCCCCCGACCCCTGGCGCACCGGCCTGCTCGGCTGCCTGCTGCGCGGCGTCGTCTTCGCCCTGCCCGGCCTCGCCCACATCCTCGGGGCGCCCCTGCTCACCGGCCCCGGGGACGGCCTCGGCCTGCCGGCCGGCACCGTGCCGCTGCTGGCCGGGGCCCTGTGCGGCTGGGCGTGGAACCAGGGCCTGGCCCACCGGGCGTACACCTGGCTCGGCCTCGGCGACCGCCCGGCCGCCCGCCGCGCGCTGCTGCTCGGCGCCCCGGCGGGCGCCCTGCTCGGCACCCTGGCCGCCGGGGCCGCCGCCGGACCGGCGCTCCCGGCCGCCCTCGCCTTCGCCGCCGGGCAGTCCTGCTACCTGGGCGCGGCCACCGTCCTGCTGGTCCTGGGCCGCGAACGGGCCCTGCTCGCCGCCCTGCTGCCGATGGCGGCGGGCGCCGCGCTCGCCCTGGCCCGGCCCGTGCCCGGGGCCGCGCGCGTGGTCCTGCTGCTGGGCTCGCTGGCGGCGGTGACGGCCCTGGCCCTGCGCGAGGTCGCCCCGGCCGCCAAGGACGTGGTCCGCGGCCCGTGGACCGCCGGCCTCACCGCCCTGCTGCCCTTCGGGGCGCCCGGCACCGGCCCCGGGCGGTACTTTGCCGCCCCGCCCCGGCTCACCGGCTCCCTGCCGTACGCCCTGTTCGGCCTCGGCACCGGCGCCCTGGTGCTGTACGCGGCGCTCGGCGACGTCCTGGCGAACCGGGCGCACGGAGCGGTCGCCGCGCCCGCCGTGGTGGCGCTCACCCTCAGCATGGGCCCCGCGGAATGGCTGCTGTACCGCTTCCGCAGCGCCGGGCTCGCCGGGCTGCGCGAGGCCGGCACCCCGCGCGCCTTCCGGTCCGCCGTGGCCCGCACGCTCACCGGGTGCCTGGCCGCCTACCTCGTCACCCTCCTCGCCCTCGGCCTGGCCGCCTGCGCGCTGTGGCCCCAGGCCCCCGGCCCGGACGGCGGCCGCCTGGCCGGCCTGCTCCTGCTGGGCGGGGTGCTGTGGACGGGCCTGCTGCTGCAGTCCTTCGGCGCGGTCACCGGCGCCGCGGCGGTCTGCTGCGCGGCGGCCCTCGCCCAGACCCTGGCCCTGGTCACCCGCGCGGGAAACCCGCACGACGTCGCCCTCGCCGTGTGCGGCACCGCCGCCGCCGTCCAGGCCGTGCTGGTCTGCGCCCTGCTGGGAAGGGCGACCGCCCACCGATGAGCACGCTCCTCGTCCCGTACTACGAGCACCCGTCCGTCCGCCCCGCCGAGTGGGACGCGATCGCCGCGGCGGCCCGGCGGCTGTACGGCGTCGTCCTCAACCCCGCCTGCGGCCCCGGCGACCGCCCCGACCCCGCCTTCGCCGAGGCCGCCGCCCGGCTGCGGGCGGCCGGCACCCGGGTCCTCGGCTACGCCGACACCGCCTACGGCCACCGCCCGCACGCGGACGTCGTCCGGGACCTCGCCCGCCACCGCGACTGGTACGGCACGGACGGCGCCTTCCTCGACCAGGCCGCCGCCGGCCCGGAGGAGTTCACCCGCTACCGCGAGCTCGCCGTGGCGGCCCGGGGCGCCGGCTGCGGCACCCTCGTCCTCAACCACGGCACCCCGCCGCACCCGTGGTACGCCCGGATCGCCGACGTCCTCGTCACCTTCGAGGGCCCCTGGACGGCGTACCGCGCCCTCCCCCCGGAGCCCGGGCCCGGCGGCCCGGGGGCGCTGCGGTGCCACCTGGTGTACGGGGTGCCGCCCGGCACCGGCGTCGAGGCCCTGGCCCGGGCCAGGGGGGCCTCCGTGCACTGCGCGGTGCCGGGCGTGGGGGATCATCCCTGGGGTACGTTGCCGCACACCCTGGAGCCCGCCCGGTGAGACGCCCCGCCCTGACGGCCGCCCTGCTGGCCCTGCTCGTCCTGCTCGCCGGCTGCTCGCCGTCCCCCGACGGCGGGCGGCCGGGCGGCGACCGCTGGCGGCCCCGGCCGGGCACCGCCTGGCAGTGGCAGCTCAGCGGGCGCCTGGACACCTCCGTCGACGTGCCGGTCTACGACATCGACGGCTTCGACCACCCGGCGGGTACGGTCGCGCAGCTGCACCGCGACGGCCGGAAGGCCGTCTGCTACCTGTCCACCGGCGCCTGGGAGGAGTTCCGCCCGGACGCCGGGGAGTTCCCGGAGGCCGTGCTCGGCAAGGGCAACGGCTGGGAGGGCGAGCGCTGGCTGGACATCCGCCGCACCGACGTCCTGGAACCCCTGATGGCGGCCCGCTTCGACATGTGCCGGAAGAAGGGCTTCGACGCCGTCGAGCCGGACAACATGGACGGCTACGCCAACGACACCGGCTTCCCGCTCACCGCCGCCGACCAGCTCCGCTACAACCGCCTGATCGCCCGGCTCGCCCACGACCGGGGCCTGGCGGTGGGCCTGAAGAACGACCTGGACCAGATCCCGCAGCTGGTGGGCGACTTCGACTTCGCCGTCAACGAGCAGTGCGCCCAGTACGGCGAGTGCGCGGCCCTCAAGCCCTTCACCGACGCGGGGAAGGCCGTCTTCCACGTCGAGTACGAGCTGCCCACCGGGCGCTTCTGCGCCCAGTCCCGCCGCCTCGGGCTCAGTTCGATGCTGAAGAAGTACGACCTGGGGGTGTGGCGCCGGGCCTGCTGAACCACCGCCCGCGCCGGCCGCTCAGCCCAGCGCCGGCACCACCAGCGCGGCCGTGGCCGCCGTCTCCGCGAGGGCGCCGAAGACGTCCCCGGTGACCCCGCCGAACCGGCGCAGGCAGTGCCGCAGCAGCAGGTCGGCCACGGCGGCGGCGACGGCCACCGCGAGCGCCGCGCGCACCGCGCCCTGCGGCCCGAAGGCCGCGCCCGCCGCCCCGGCGGCCACCGTCACGGCGGCGGCCACGGCCAGCGCCCCGCCCACCGGGACCACCCCGGCGACCGCCGCGCCCAGCCCCTCGGGGCGGGCGGCCGGCACGCCGGACCGGGCGGCGAGGGTGAGCGCGAGCCGGGCGGCGGCGGCCGAGACGACGGCGGCGAGCGCGCCCCGGGCCCAGGAGGCGTCGTACGCCTGCGCGAGCGCGGCCACCTGCGCCGCCAGCACGAACACCAGCGTGATCACGCCGAACGGCCCGATGTCCGACTGCTTCATGATCCGCAGCGCGTCCTCGGCCGGCTTCCCGCTGCCCAGCCCGTCCGCGGTGTCGGCCAGCCCGTCCAGGTGCAGGCCCCGGGTGAGCACGGCGGGCACGGCGGCGGTGGCGACGGCAGCGAGCAGGGTCCCCGCCCCGAGGAGCAGCAGCAGGAGACCGACGGCCGCGGCGGCGGCCCCGACGACCAGCCCGGCCAGCGGGGCGCACAGCATGCCGCCGCGCGCCGCCTGCCGGTCCCAGCGGGTCACCTTGACGGGCAGCACGGTGAGCGTGCCGAAGGCGAAACGGAGGCCGTCGGGGGAGGGGTTGCGGAACACCGGCGCAGCGTACCCGGCGGTCACCGGGCCCTTCGCGGGGGCCGGGGTCCCGGGGTTCACGGCTTCCGGGGGTCTCCGTCTCCTGTGCGGCTCACGCCTCCCCGGGGGTCTCCGTCTCCTGTGCGGCTCACGCCTCCCCGGGGGTCTCCGTCTCCTGTGCGGCTCACGCCTCCCCGGGGACTTCCGCCTCCCGCGCGGACCCCGGCCCCTCGGCGGACTTCGTCTCCGCGGCGGCCCCCGGCTCCTCCACGGACCCGGTCTTTCCAGCGGACCGAGCCGCCTCGGAGTCCTCGGAGCCCTCGGAGTCCCCGGGCTTCTCGGAGTCCTCGGGCTCATCGGAGTCCCCGGACTTCTCCGGCAGTTCGGCGGCCAGGGCCGCCGCGGCCTGCACCAGCGGCAGCGCCAGCAGACCGCCCGTGCCCTCGCCCACGGTCACGCCGTGGGACAGCAGCGGCTCCAGCGCCATCCGGTCCAGCGCCTTGGCCTGCCCCGGCTCCCCGCTGTCGTGGGAGGCCAGCCACCAGTCCGGCGCCCGGAACGCGACCCGCTGCCCCACCAGCGCGCAGGCGGCGCTCACCACCCCGTCCAGGAGCACCGGCATCTTCCGCACGGCGCTCTGGAGCAGGAAGCCCGTCATCGCCGTCAGATCGGCGCCGCCCACCGTCGCCAGCAGCCGCAGCTGGTCCCCGAGCACCGGCCGGGCGCGGCGCAGCGCGTCGCGGATCGCCGCGCACTTGCGCATCCAGGCCAGGTCGTCGATGGCCAGCCCGCCCCGCCCGGTCACCACGGACGCGTCCGTTCCGCACAGCGCCGCGACCAGCACGCCCGCCGCGGTGGTGCCGCCCACGCTGACGTCGCCGAGCACCACCAGATCCGTCCCCGAGTCGGCCTCCTCGTCGGCCACCGCCATCCCGGCCCGGAACGCGGCCTCGGCCTCCTCGGCGGTCAGGGCGTCCTCGACGTCGATCCGCCCGCCGCCGCGCCGCACCCGGTGCCGCACGACCTCGGCCGGCAGCGACCCGGGGTCGCAGTCCAGCGCCATGTCCACCACCCGCACCGGCACGCCGAGGCGCCGGGCGAGGACCGACACCGGACGGCCGCCCTCCAGCACCTGACGGACCAGCTCCCCGGCGCTGCCCGCGGGCCGCGCCGACACTCCCAGCTCGGCGATCTTGTGGTCGCCGGCGAAGAGCACCACCCGCGGCCGTTCCACCGGCCGCACCGGCACCGCGGACTGCGCCGCGGCCAGCCACTCACCCAGGTCGTCCAGCCGGCCCAGCGACCCGGGCGGCACGACCTGACGCTCCCGGCGCGCCTCGGCGTCGCGCCGCACCCCGCCGTCGGGGCGCTCGATCAGGTCGGAGAAGTCGTCGAGATTCAGCGAGCTCATTCGCCGAACAGTACCGGCCCCGGCGGTACCCGGCCGTGCCGCGGGGCGCCCTCGCCCGAGCGGCATCGTTGCACCCAAGATCGCGATCCCATACGTTCCGTTTTGCAGCGGATTGTCGTACGTCCCTTCTCTCGCCCACGGGAGCCGCCCATGTCCGCACCGCCGGAGCCCCCCGCGCCCACGCCGCCGCCCGTGCCCGCCCGGCCTCCCGCCCCCGCCGCGCCCCCCGCGCCCACGCCGCCGCCCGTGCCCGCCCGGCCTCCCGCCCCCGCCGCGCCCCCCGCGGGCACGGGCCCCGGCCGCGAACCGCGCCGCGAGGACTGCCCCTGGTGCGGCGCGCACCGCCTGCGCACCCGGCTGCGCACCGGGGACCTGCGCCACCGCACCCCGGGCCGGTTCGCCGTCGACGTGTGCCGGGAGTGCGGGCACACCTTCCAGAACCCGCGGCCGGCGGACCGGGACCCGGCCTTCCCCCACGGCGCCCCGGGACCGGGCCTGCCCGACGCGCCCCGGCGCCACCGCTCGGCCGCCCGCGCGGTGCGGCGCCACTGCCCCGAACCGGAGAGCTGGCTCGACGTCGGCACCGGCCACGCCGCCTTCCCCGCCGCGGCGCGGGAGGTGTTCCCGTACACCTCCTTCGACGGCCTGGACCCCACCCGCCGCGTGGAGCGGGCCCGCGCCGCCGAACGCGTCGAGGAGGCGTTCGTCGGTCGGCTGACGGACCCGCACGTCCGCACCCTGCTGCGCGCCCGCTACGACGTCGTCAGCCTCTTCCACCAGCTGGAACTCGCCCCCGACCCGCGCGCCGAACTGCGCGCCGCGCTGCACCTGCTGCGCCCCGGAGGCCACCTGCTGCTGGAGACCACCGACCCGCGCAGCCTGTTCGCGGCGCTGCTCGGCCGCTGGTGGCCGTCGTACGGCCGGCCGCGCCGGCCGCACCTGCTGCCCCCCGCCAACCTCCGCGCCGAACTGGAGGCCCAGGGCTGCACCGTCCTCGCCGTCGACCACCGCGCCGGGCACCTCCCGCACGACCTGGCGGGCGCCCTCGGCACGATGCTCTCCCACGTCCTGCCCGCCCCCGGCACCCCCCGGCGGGCCGCCCTGCTGCGGGCGGCCGTCCCGCTGGTCGCCGTGGCCGGCGCCGCCGACCTCGCGCTCGCGCCGCTGGCGCGCCACACGCGGTTCGCCAACGCCTACCGGGTCCTCGCCCGCAAGGAGACCTCAGCCCCGTAGCGGCAGCGCCTGTCCCGCCACCACCAGCAGCACGTGCTCGCACTCGCCGGCGAACGCCGCGTTCAGCCGCCCCAGTTCGTCCCGGTAGCGGCGGCCCGACGCCGTCGCCGGGACGATCCCCGACCCCACCTCGTTGGAGACGGCGACGACCGTGCGCCGGGTCGCGCGCACCGCCTCCGTCAGCTCCCGCACCCGCTCCCGCAGCGCCCGCTCGCCACCACCGGACCACTCCGCGTCGTCCCACGCCCCGACGGAGTCCATCGCGTCCGTCAGCCACAGCGACAGGCAGTCGATCAGCAGCGGCGGCCCGTCCTGCCGCAGCAGCGGCACCAGGTCGCACGTCTCCGCCGTCCGCCACGACCCCGGGCGGCGCTCCCGGTGCGCGCTGACCCGCGCCGCCCACTCGGTGTCCCCGCCGCGGGTGCCGCCGGTCGCCACGTACAGCACGTCGGGGAAGCCCTCCAGGCGCCGCTCGGCCTCCACCGACTTGCCCGACCGGGCGCCGCCCAGCACCAGCGTCCGCCGCGGCACGTCGGGTACGTCCTCGTAGGCGCCCACCACCAGCGTCGCCCCGTCCGGCACCGCCCGTGCCCCGGCCGCCGCGAGGCGGCGCCGCAGCTCCGGCCCCGGCGGTACGTCGTGGTCCAGGTGGACGGCGACGACGTCCGTGGTCGGGCCCACCGCCCCCACCGCCCGCAGCTTCGCCAGCGCGTCCGGCCGCCCCACCACGTCCGCGAGGACCATGTCGTAGGGCTCGGCGGGCTCCTGGAGCCCGGCCGGGGCGCCGCCCGGCGGCAGGAACAGCAGCCGCTGCCCGTCCGGCCCGGTCACCGCGTACCCCGTGCCCGGCGCGTCCAGCGCCACCGCCCGCACCCGGTGCCCCGTCAGCAGCGCCAGCTCCCGTCCGTCCGGCACCCGGCCCGGCTGCGGCAGCCCGGCCGGCACCTCCACCGCCGGCCCGTCGTGCGGGTGCGACAGCAGCACCTGCGCCACTCCGCTCAGGGAACGTCCGGCCCGCGCCGCCGCGAGCGCGGCGCCGGGCGTCAGGTCGAGCAGCAGCGCCCCGTCCACCAGCAGCGCGGTCGCCGCGCGCGCGTCCTCGCCCAGTGCGGCGGCGCAGGCCGCGCAGGGACAGTCGGGGCGGGGCAGTCCCGCGGGGGCACCGGTGCCGAGCAGAGTCACGTCCACGCACCGATTTTCCCGTGACGCCGCGGGTCCTGCGCGCCCGAGGCCCCCGGGAGCGCGCGAGGAGGGCGCCCGGCGCCCGGCGGCCCGCCCGCGCCGCCCGGCGCCGGACGCTTCACCGGCCGTACCCCGGTCACGCGTCCGCCGCACCGCATAGGCTGCGGGGCGGGAGCCGACCAAGATCCGGCTTCCGCTCTGCAGGTGCTCACATCTTGGAGGCGTACATGGTGGCATGGACGTGGCGGTTCGAGACGGCCGACGGGGCGGAGGTCCAGCCCGCGGTGCAGCCCGAGGAGTTCACCACCCAGGGCGACGCCGAGTCGTGGATCGGGGAGCACTGGAAGGAGCTGAAGGAGGGCGGCGCCGACCAGGTACGGCTGTTCGAGGACGCCACCGAGATCTACGGGCCGATGAGCCTGCACGCCGAGGACGCGTAACCGGCCGTCCCGGGGGGCGGCCGGTCCCCGGACCGCCCCCCGGGACGCTCACTGCTCGCCCAGCGTCACCCCGGCCGTCCGCTCCCTGCCGTCGCGCGTGTACCTCACCGTCGTCCGCTGGCCCGGCCGCAGTGGCGCCAGCGCCTCGGCGAGGGAGGTGAGGGTGGTGACGTCCGCGTCCCCCAGCCCGGTGACGACGTCCCCGGCGCGCAGGCCCGCCCGGTCGGCCGCGCCGCCGTCGCGCACCTCGACGACGGCCACGCCGACGGCCCGGTAGGAGTCGTCGACGACCGTGCGGCCGGTGATGCCCAGCGCCGCCCGGCCCGAGTCGGTGACCCGGCCGTCCCGGACGATCTGGTCGGCGACCTTCTTCACCGTCGACGCCGGGATCGCGAACCCGATGCCGGGCGCCGTGCTGCCCTCCAGCCCGGGGTCGGTCGCGGCGAGCGTCGGGATGCCGACGACCTGCCCGTCCAGGTTCACCAGGGCGCCGCCGCTGTTGCCGGGGTTGATGGCCGCCGACGTCTGCACCATGTTGGCGAGGGTCGCGCCCGTGCCGCCCCCGTCGCCGCTCTCGGTGACGGTCCGCCCGGTCGCCGACACGATGCCCTGCGTCACGCTCGACGACAGCCCGAGCGGCGAGCCCATCGCCAGCACGATCTGCCCCACCTCGACCTTCGCGGAGTCCCCGAACACCGCCGGCCGCATCCCGTCCGGCACCCGGTCCAGCCGGATGACGGCGAGGTCCTGCTCGGGGTAGGAGTGGACGAGCCGCGCGGACAGGGACTCCTCGCTGTGGGCGGCCGTCACCCGGAAGGTCCGTTCCCGGCCGACGACGTGCGCGTTGGTGACGATGTGCCCCCGGTCGTCGTACACGATCCCCGACCCGAGGTCGTCCCGGGCCTGGATCTGCACCACCGACGGCAGTACGTCCCTGATCACCCGCTGGTAGTCGGCCTCCAGGTCGCGCACCACCCCCGGCACGGCCGCCTGCGTGGCCGTCCGCCCCTGCTCGCGCGGGGCGGACGAGGGGAGAACGGCGGGGGCGCCGGGAGCGGAGCACCCGGCGAGGACCACGGCGCAGCAGGCGAACGCGGCCAGGGAGGCGACGGGCCGCGCGGCACGGGGGCGGGAAGCGTCCATGCCCGCAGTCTCACCGCGCGGCCCTCACCCGGCCTTCGGTGAACGCCCGAACGGGCTCAGAGCCCCGGGCAGAAGGCCCGCCGTGCGAGCGTGCGAGCCGGTCGGGCGCCCCTTCCGTCCGGGGCTCTCAGCCCCGCACCCCGCACAGGTGCAGCAGCGCCGCCACCCCGCGGTACGGGTCCGTCCGTCCGGCCCGCTCCTCGGCCGCCAGCAGGGCCTCGACGTCGTCCGGTACGGGGGTGCCGTCCGCGGCCGTGTCGGTGAAGACCCGCACGCCGTACCAGGTGTGCAGCGGGGCGCCGATCCCGGCCAGCGTCGCCGTCAGGGTGGCGAGCCGGTCCGCCCGGCCGCCGGGCCCCGGGCGGACCGGGGCCTCCTCGTCCGGGTCCGTCCGGGGGTGGGGGAGGTGGGCGGTGGTGTCGAAGGCGGCCAGCGCGCCCGCCCAGTCGCCGTGCAGGCCGGGCCGCATCGCCAGAGCGTCCCCGTTGCGCACCAGCAGCGACAGCAGGCCGCCGTGGGCGAGCATCCGCGCCAGCCCGGCCACCAGCGGGTCCGGCTCCTCGACGTGCATGAGCACGCCGTGGCACAGCACCACGTCGAAGCTGCCCGGCAGGAAGTGCACGCCGGTGTCCCGGCCGTCGCCCTCGATGATCCGCATCCGCTCCCGGATGCCCTCCGGCTGCCCGGCGAGCGCCTCACGGGCCGCGGCGATCAGCGCGGGGTCCTTCTCCAGTCCGGTCACGTGGTGCCCGGCGCGCGCCAGGCGCAGCGCCTGCGTGCCCCGCCCCATGCCCACGTCGAGCACCCGCAGCCGCCGCCCGACCGGGAACCGGTCGGCCAGCTGCTCGTCCAGCTGCCGGGCCACCAGCTCCTGCCGGACCACGTCCCGCAGCCCGCCCGGCTTGTTCAGCCAGGCCCTGGCCGCGCCCCCGGTGAACGGTGTCGTGCTCAGGGCCGCTCCCCGCGCTTGACCTGCGGCTTGGGCAGTCGGAGCCGGCGCATCTGGAGGGAACGCATCAGGGCGTAGGCGACCGCGCCACGCTTGTTCTCGGCGGGGAACCGCTCGGCCAGGCGCTTCTTGAGGCGGAAGCCGGTGACGAGCGAGTCGAGCACGATCAGCACGATCACGACCAGCCACAGCAGCAGCGCGGTGTTCTGCAGCGCGGGCACCTGGACCATGCTCAGGACGAGGATGACCACCGCCATCGGCAGGAACCACTCCGCGATGTTGAACCGCGAGTCGACGAAGTCGCGCGCGAAGCGGCGGACCGGGCCCTTGTCGCGCGCCGGCAGGTACCGCTCGTCGCCACTGGCGAGCGCCTGGCGCTGCCGCTCCAGCGCGGCCCGCCGCTCCTCGCGCTGGCGCCGGGCGGCCTCCTTGCGCGTCATCGACGTGTTGGCGACGCTGCGGCGCCGGGTCTGGGCCTCACTGCGCTTGGGCGTCGGGCGGCCCTTGGGGGCCTGCGGGTCGCGGGGCTGCTTGGAGTCGGTCAGCGGCGCCTTGTCGGCGGCCGGGGCCTTCTCTTCCTTGGCACGGCTACGGAACACAAAGCCCAAGGGTACGGGGTGCGGGGGCATGGACCCCAGCCCCACGGGGAACGATCCGGCAACACCGGTCGTCTGTATGGGGACAGAGGGGACGTTGCGTACGACCCGGGACTCCCCGGACGGCGCACCCCGCGCACCACGGGGAACCACCTCCTCCCTGCGCCGGATCGGGAGCGGACGCAGTCGTCCTTGGGGATGAGCGCATCCGTCCCCGAACAGTGCGGTAATGGAAGCAGGGCCCGTACTGTGGGTTCTGTTGCAGTCGCTGGAGCTGGAGTCGGTCAGAAGGGGGCGCGCGAAGCCCATGAGCGGTGTCATGAAGCGTATGGGGATGATCTTCCGCGCGAAGGCGAACAAGGCCCTGGACCGGGCCGAGGACCCGCGCGAGACCCTCGATTACTCGTACCAGAAGCAGCTGGAGCTGCTGCAGAAGGTCCGCCGCGGTGTCGCCGACGTCGCCACCTCCCGCAAGCGCCTGGAGCTCCAGCTCAACCAGCTCCAGTCGCAGTCCTCCAAGCTGGAGGACCAGGGCCGCAAGGCGCTGGCGCTGGGCCGGGAGGACCTGGCCCGCGAGGCGCTCTCCCGCCGCGCCGCCCTCCAGCAGCAGGTGACCGACCTGGAGACCCAGCACGCCACCCTCCAGGGCGAGGAGGAGAAGCTCACCCTGGCGGCCCAGCGGCTCCAGGCCAAGGTCGACGCCTTCCGCACCAAGAAGGAGACGATCAAGGCCACGTACACGGCGGCCCAGGCGCAGACCCGGATCGGCGAGGCGTTCTCCGGCATCTCCGAGGAGATGGGCGACGTCGGGCTCGCCATCCAGCGCGCCGAGGACAAGACGGCCCAGCTCCAGGCCCGCGCCGGCGCCATCGACGAACTGCTCGCCTCCGGCGCGCTGGACGACCCCTCCGGCATGCACAAGGACGACATCCAGGCCGAGCTGGACCGGCTCTCCGGTGGTACGGATGTAGAGCTGGAGCTGCAGCGCATGAAGGCCGAGCTGGCCGGCGGCACGACCGGCGGGCAGCAGGCCATCGAGGGCGGCACCGGAGCGCAGCAGGCCCAGCAGCAGCCGCAGGACACCCCGCGCTTCGACAAGCAGTAGCCGTCCTTCGACGGCCGGGGCCCACGCCGAGGAGGGCGACATGATCGTACGGATCATGGGGGAGGGGCAGGTGAGGCTGGACGACGGCCGCCTCGCCGAGCTGAACACGCTGGACGACGAGCTCCTGGCCGAGATGGAGAACGGCGACGGGCCGGGCTTCCGCGCGACGCTGAAGGCGCTGCTGGCCAAGGTCCGCGAGCTGGGCGAGCCCCTGCCGGACGACGCGCTGGAGCCGTCGGACCTCATCCTGCCGTCCCCGGACGCCACCTTGGAGGAGGTCCGGCAACTGCTGAACGACGACGGGCTGATCCCGGGCGCCTGAGCGGCACTTGAGCGGCGCCGGGCGGGACGGTCCGTGACGGTCTCCGGCGGTCTCCGGTGGCCTGTGACGGTCTGCGGCAGTCTCCGGCGGTCTGCGGTGGCCTGTGACGGTCTGCGGCAGTCTCCGGCGGTCTGCGGTGGCCTGTGACGGTCTGCGGCAGTCTCCGGCGGTCTGCGGTGATCTCCGGTGGCCTGCGGCGGTCCGCGGCGCTCTCCGAAGAGGAGGACGCGTCCGGGCCGGTGACGGCCGCCCCCGCCCCGGGCCCCGTACGCACCGGCGCCCGGCCCGGCTACCGTGGACGGCCGTGAGCACCCTCGACCGCGCCCGGTGCCGCATCGGCGCGCACCCCCTCGCGGTGGACGCGGCCCTGGCGGCGGCCGTCCTCGCCTGCATGGTCGCCGGCTCCTTCGTGGACCCGCACGGCCCCGACGGCATCACCTGGGCCGTGCGCACCCCCGACCCGCTCAGCCTGGTCCTCATGGCGCTGGGTGCCGCGGCCCTCGTCCTGCGCCGCCGCGCCCCGATGGCGGTCCTCGCCGTGACCGGCGCCGTCTCCGTCGTCGAGTGCGTCACCGGCGACCCCCGCGCCCCCGTCGTCATGTCCGCGGTCGTCGCCCTGTACACCGTCGCCGCCACCACCGACCGCCCCACCACCTGGCGCGTCGGCCTGCTCACCATGGCCGTGCTCACCGGCACCGCCATGATCGCCGGGCCGCTGCCCTGGTACGCCCAGGAGAACCTCGGCATCTTCGCCTGGACCGGCATGGCCGCCGCCGCGGGCGACGCCGTCCGCAGCCGCCGCGCCTTCGTGCACGCCATCCGGGAGCGGGCCGAGCGGGCCGAGCGCACCCGTGAGGAGGAGGCCCGCCGCCGGGTCGCCGAGGAACGGCTGCGCATCGCCCGCGACCTGCACGACGTCGTCGCCCACCACATCGCCCTGGTCAACGTCCAGGCGGGCGTCGCCGCCCATGTCATGGACAAGCGGCCCGACCAGGCCAAGGAGGCCCTCGCCCACGTACGGCAGGCCAGCCGCAGCGCGCTGGACGAGCTGCGCGCCACCGTCGGCCTGCTGCGCCAGTCCGGCGACCCCGAGGCCCCGACCGAGCCGGCCCCCGGCCTGGACCGCCTCGACGAACTCGCCGGCACCTTCCGCAACGCCGGCCTGCACGTCGAGGTCGCCCGCGCCGACCAGGGCACCGAGCTGCCCACCGCGGTCGGCCTCGCCGCCTACCGCGTCGTCCAGGAAGCCCTGACCAACGTGCAGAAGCACGCCGGTCCGCGGGCCAGGGCGGAGGTGAGCGTGGTCCGGGTGGGGCCGAACATCGAGATCACCGTCCTCGACGACGGGGGCGGCGGCACCCGGACTCCCGGCACCGGGAACGGGAACGGGAACGGCACGGGGAACGGCAATGGCACCGGCGGCGGGCACGGCCTGCTCGGCATGCGCGAGCGCGTCACCGCCGTACGCGGCACCCTCACCACCGGACCCCGCTACGGAGGCGGCTGGCGCGTCCATGCGATCCTGCCGGTCGCCCACCGCACCGAGGCGGCCCGGGCGGCCCGGGCGACCGAGACACCCGGGGCACCCAAGGCATCCGGGGGATGACGTATGACGATCCGTGTCCTGCTCGCCGACGACCAGGCCCTGCTGCGCAGCGCCTTCCGCGTGCTCGTCGACTCCGAGCCCGACATGGAGGTGGTCGGCGAGGCCTCCGACGGGGCCGAGGCGGTCCGGCTCGCCAAGGAACGGCGCGCCGACGTCGTCCTGATGGACATCCGCATGCCGGGCACGGACGGCCTGGCCGCCACCCGCATGATCGGCGCCGACCCGGACCTGGCCCACGTCCGCGTGGTCATCCTGACCACCTTCGAGGTCGACGACTACGTGGTGCAGTCGCTGCGCGCCGGAGCCTCCGGCTTCCTGGGGAAGGGCTCCGAGCCCGACGAGCTGCTGAACGCGATCCGGGTGGCGGCCGGCGGCGAGGCGCTGCTGTCCCCGGCCGCCACCAAAGGGCTGATCGCCCGTTTCCTCGCCCAGCAGGACACCGCGGAGGCCGCGGACCGCGACCCCGCCCGCTCCGAGCGGCTCGACGCGCTGACCGGACGGGAGCGCGAGGTGCTGGTGCAGGTCGCCGGCGGCCACTCCAACGACGAGATAGCCGAACGGCTCCAGGTGAGCCCGCTGACCGTGAAGACGCACGTCAACCGGGCCATGGCCAAGCTGGGCGCCCGCGACCGGGCACAACTGGTGGTCATCGCCTACGAGTCGGGGCTGGTCCGTCCGAGGGTGGAGTGAACCCGGGCGGGGCGTACTGCGGCCGGAGTACGCGCCGGACGCGGAACGGGACCTGGGGCCTAGGGAACGGGGCCGTCCATGGACCAGGGTGGTGGTGTGGGCAGACACGTGTTCGCTCCTGGCGCTCGCGTGTGCCCCTCCTCCGCTCAGGCCACAGAAGAGAGACCCTGACCCATGTCCTGGCTGTCGAGATTCAGCCTCGCACAACGGGCCCTGATAGGGCTGATGTCGATCGTCGCGCTCGTCTTCGGGGCGATAGCGATACCCCAGCTCAAGCAGCAGTTGCTGCCCACCATCGAACTGCCCATGGTGTCCGTGCTGGCGCCCTACCAGGGCGCCCCGCCGGACGTGGTCGAAAAGCAGGTCGTCGAGCCCATCGAGGACAACCTCGAAGCCGTCGACGGCATCTCCGGCGTCACCTCCACGGCGAGCGAGGGCACCGCCGTGATCATGGCGTCCTTCGACTACGGCAACGACACCCAGCAGCTCGTCGCCGACGTCCAGCAGGCCGTCAACCGGGCCCGCGTCCAGCTCCCGGACGACGTGGACCCGCAGGTCATCGCCGGTTCGACGGACGACATCCCGACCGTGGTCCTGTCGGTCACCTCCGACAAGGACCAGCAGGCCCTGGCCGACCAGCTCGACAGGACGGTCGTCCCGGCGCTGGAGGACATCGACGGCGTCGCCCAGGTCACCGTCGACGGCGTCCGGGACCTCCAGGTCGCCGTCACCCCCGACGACGCGAAGCTGGCCAAGGCCGGGCTGACCCCGCAGGCCCTCGCCCAGGCCCTCCAGGCGGGCGGCGCGACCGTCCCGGCCGGCTCCTTCGACGAGGGCGGCGCCAACCGCACCGTCCAGGTCGGCGGCGGCTTCACCTCGCTGCAGCAGATCCAGGACCTGATGGTCACCGGCGAGGGCGTGAAGAAGCCCGTGCGCCTCGGCGACGTCGCCACCGTCACGGAGGAGGAGGCCAAGGCCACCTCGCTGACCCGCACCAACGGCAAGCCCAGCCTCGCCGTCGCCGTCACCATGGACCACGACGGCAGCGCGGTCGCCATCTCGAACGCGGTCGAGGACAAGCTGCCCGGGCTGCGCGAGGAGCTCGGCTCCGGCGCGACCCTCACCGTCGTCGCCGACCAGGGCCCGGCGGTGTCGAAGTCCATCGAGGGCCTGACCACCGAGGGCGCCCTCGGCCTGGTCTTCGCCGTCGTCGTCATCCTGGTCTTCCTGGCGTCGATCCGCTCCACCCTCGTCACCGCCGTGTCCATCCCGCTGTCGGTGGTGCTGGCGCTGATCGTGCTGTGGACGCGCGACCTGTCGCTGAACATGCTCACGCTGGGCGCCCTGACCATCGCCATCGGCCGGGTCGTCGACGACTCGATCGTGGTCCTGGAGAACATCAAGCGCCACCTCGGCTACGGCGAGGAACGCCAGGAGGCCATCCTCAAGGCGGTCCGCGAGGTCGCGGGCGCGGTGACCTCCTCGACCCTGACCACGGTGGCCGTCTTCCTGCCGATCGGCCTGGTCGGCGGCATGGTGGGCGAGCTGTTCGGCTCGTTCAGCCTGACCGTCACCGCCGCGCTGCTCGCCTCGCTGCTGGTCTCCCTGACCGTCGTGCCGGTCCTGTCGTACTGGTTCCTGCGCGCCCCGAAGGGCACCCCCGAGGACGCCGAACAGGCCCGCCGCCAGGCGGAGGAGAAGGAGGCCCGGAGCCGCCTCCAGCGCGCCTACGTCCCCGTCCTGCGGTTCGCGACCCGACGCCGCCTCACCAGCGTGGCCATCGCGGTCGTCGTCCTGATCGGCACCTTCGGCATGGCGCCGCTGCTGAAGACCAACTTCTTCGACCAGGGCGAGCAGAAGGTCCTCAACGTCAAGCAGGAGCTGGAGCCGGGCACCAGCCTCGCGGGGACCGACGCCCAGGCGAAGAAGGTCGAGAAGCTGATCGCCGGGACCGACGGCGTCAAGGACTACCAGGTCACGGTCGGCTCGTCCGGCTTCATGGCCGCCTTCGGCGGCGGCACCGACACCAACCAGGCCAGCTACCAGGTGATGCTGGAGGACGACGCCTCCTACGAGGATGTCCAGAACCACATCGAGGACGGGCTGGCGAAGCTCCGGGGCATCGGCACCACCACCGTCTCCGCCGGGGACGGCTTCGGCAGCCAGGACCTGAGCGTGGTCGTCAAGGCGTCCGACCCGAAGGTGCTGCGCGAGGCCGCCGAAGAGGTCCGCGAGACGGTCGCCGGGCTCGACGACGTCACCGACGTCACCAGCGACCTGGCGCAGAGCGTGCCCCGCATCTCCGTCAAGGCCAACGCCCGCGCCGCGCAGGCCGGTTTCACCGAGCAGGCCCTCGGCGCGGCCGTCGCCCAGGCGGTGCGCGGCACCCCGGCCGCCAAGGCGGTCCTGGACGACACCGAGCGCGACGTCGTGATCAAGTCGGCGAAGCCCGCCGACACGCTCGCCGAACTGAAGGCCCTGCCCCTGGGCCCGGTGAAGCTCGGCGACATCGCCACCGTGAAGCTGGTCGACGGCCCGGTGTCGATGACCCGCATCGACGGCCAGCGCGCGGCCACCATCACCGCCAAGCCGACCGGTGACAACACCGGCGCGGTCGGCGCGCAGCTCCAGACGAAGATCGGCGCGCTGGACCTGCCGGCGGGCGCCACCGCCGAGATCGGCGGCGTCTCCGCGGACCAGGACGAGGCGTTCACCAACCTCTTCCTGGCGATGCTGGCGGCCGTCGCGATCGTGTTCATGCTGCTGGTCGGCACGTTCCGCTCGCTGGCCCAGCCGCTGATCCTGCTGGTGTCGATCCCGTTCGCGGCGACCGGCGCGATCGGCCTGCTGGTGGCCACCGGCACCCCGATGGGCGTGCCCGCGATGATCGGCATGCTGATGCTGATCGGCATCGTCGTCACCAACGCGATCGTGCTGATCGACCTGATCAACCAGTACCGCCGCCAGGGGTACGGCGTCGTCGAGGCGGTGATCGAGGGCGGCCGGCACCGGCTGCGCCCCATCCTCATGACCGCCCTGGCGACGATCTTCGCCCTGCTGCCGATGGCCCTCGGCATCACCGGCGAGGGCGGCTTCATCGCCCAGCCGCTGGCGGTGGTCGTGATCGGCGGCCTGGTCACCTCCACGCTGCTGACCCTGCTCCTCGTCCCCACGCTCTACGCGATGCTGGAGCTGCGCAAGGAGCGCCGGGCGAAGAAGCGGGCGGCGAAGAAGGCGGGTGGCGCGTCCCGGCCGACGTCGCCCTCGGACGAACCGGAGCCGGCCGGGGTCTGACCCTCGGCCCCTCCGACCGACCCCGAAGGCCCGTCCCGGATTTCCTCCCGGGACGGGCCTTTTGGATCAGTCACCCGGTTCAGCCCTTGAGGGCCGTGACGAACGCGGTCCAGGAGGCGGCCGTGACGACGAGCGCCGGGCCGCCGGGGGTCTTGCTGTCGCGGACGGGGACGACGCCGGGGAAGTCCTCGGTGATCTCGACGCAATCGCCCCCGTTGGCGTTGCTGTAGCTGCTCCGGCGCCACCGGGCAGAGTTCAGCTCGGGGGTGTGCTGCATGGCTTGTAGTCCTCCATCGCATCTCGGATCAGCTCCGCCGAGGCGGCCGGTGGGAGGGCGTTGGCGCGGAGGATCTCGTACCGCCGTCGCCATTTCTTCGCCGAGTCCCGGTCCTCGTAGAGATGACCGACCTCGATGCCCTCTTCGTACGCCGTGGTGGAGCCGTTGGGAAGGGTCAGCAGGGTCAATGTGCCCCCCAACAGGTAGTGCGCACCAGCGCCGAAGGGCATCACCTGGACCTTGCTGTCCGGAGTATCCACCTGTTCGAGCAGCCGGGCCAGTTGCTTGTACATGCATTCCCGGCTGCCCATCGGCCGCCGGAGCACGGACTCGTCGATGATCGCCCAGCGCAACGGGGGCCGCGCTGAACGCAGCCGGTCCTGGCGGGACATGCGGGCGTTGACGAGTTCCTCCACCCGCTCCCGGGTCAGTTCTTCCGTGAGACCGAGCTGAGCCCTGGCGTACTCCTCGGTCTGCAACAGCCCTGGGACGGCTTGCGCCACGAAGGTTTCGATGACCTCCGCCTGTGCTTCGAAGTCCATGAACCTCTGGTACTGGTCCGGATGCGCCTCCCGCTTGGCCAGCTGGTACAGCCCGTGGAAGTGCTTGTCGGTACCGAACGCGGCGTCCAGCCGGTCCGGCAGGTCCGGCGGTGGCATCAACTCGGCCGTCTCGATGCGCGCGAGCGTGCTCTTGCTGGAATTCACGATGCCCGCGAGCTGTACGAGTGACAGGCCCGCGCTCTCGCGGTGGCGGCGCTGCTCGGCGCCGAAGTAGTGGCGGGCGGACAGGTACGGGGTCAGAGCCTGCGGCTTGAACGTCACCGGTTTCGCCTCTCGGTCCGTCGGCTGTCGTCGTCCCGATCTCGACGTCGGGACGGGGCGCTCCTGTTGAAGTGCCTTGCCGGAGCGCGACGATATCGACACACACCGTAATCGCGGGTGTTCGTGTCGGGGCCGATTCGGAGGAAGTGACGGAAGATGATGCGCGACGGAACGGGTACCCCCTTGCGGCTGTTGCCGTGGACCACGGCGGACGGACGTCCGTGCTACCTGAGCGCGGACAGCCCGGACAGTCGGCTGTCCCGCATGGCCGACCGGCTGGAGGCGGAGTTGCTCGACTCGGCCGCGTACGTCCTTGACGCGGCCAAGTCGTTGCTCGGCGAACCGGGTGCGGGCAAGCAGGAGTTGCGCTTCGTGGGGGTACGGCTGGCCGAGGCGCTGGGGGACGCGTTGCGGATCGCGGCGAGCAGAGGCGCGCGGTTGCCGGAGGGCGAGTGAGCCGGGGTGCGCTTCAGGGGAGCTCACCCCGGCTCCTTCGGAGGTGTGTTCAAGTCAAGTGAGCGCAGAGTCGCCAGAACTACGTGGAGTGCTGGTAGCTCCGCAAGTTACGGTACTGATTTGCATAGATGACGATCAGGAGTGATCGATTCGCGCTTGAGGCTGTGCTGCTTGAGGGGGCTGCCGGGGGTTGGGTTACGTTCTGCCGGGCTGGCTGGACGAGATCCTGGACTTCATCGGGATCAGCTGGCCGAACGTCGACGAGGACGACTACCGCGAGATGGCGGACGCGTTGCGCGAGCTCGCGTCCGCTTTCGACGACCACGCGGGCGAGGCCCACGCCGCGGTGAACCGTCTGCTGTCCTCCAGCGAGGGCTGGGCGGTGGACGCCCTGCAGGAGCACTGGGGCAAGGTGAAGTCCTCGCACCTGGAGCAGTTGCCGGAGGCGGCTCGCCTGTTCGCGGACGCGATGGACGTCGTCGCCGACGTGATCTACGGCATGAAGGTCAAGGCCGAGATCGAGCTGGGGGCGATGGCGGCTTCGATCGGCGTCTCGATCGGTCTGGCCGCGTTCACCGGTGGCCTGAGGGGAGCCGAAGCACGGATCCGACCGGACAGGGGTAAATTTCGGCTGGGCCAGCAAGTATCCGTCTGACGATAATTTCGAGCGGTACGGAAAAGTCAATAAGCCGGGTGGTGGCCACCACCTGTTCTACAAGGGCGGAGAGGTGTGCCCCTGACATGAGTGATCCCGCATCCATGGAACTCCTGGGCCGCTGTGGCCTGGACGTCCTTGACGTGCCGCCAGCCGATTTCTTGCCCGCGCCTCGACGTGCGGTGGGCATCACCATCGGTGGGACGGAACCGGCTGTGAAAGTTCCCCTGGCCGGCCCAGAACTGAGTGCACGTGTCGACATGGCGTGGCTGCAGCTCGTTCGTGCGCACCATATCGTGGATGAGAAAGGTCGTTTCCTGATCACCACCACGATGGAAGGGCCATGGGTTCCAGTACGTATTCACGGTAAATTGCATTTGGCTGAGCACTTGGTGGGGCACAACGCACCACCCGGGCGTGCGGAATTCGTCACCATGGCTCTTGACGGCAGTGTCATGTGCGGTGTGACCACAGAGGAGTACGACGTCTGGCTGGTGGTGGACCGCGATCGGATCCAGACGCCGCCTCCGCCCTCTCCGGACATCGAGGCGTTCCGTGCCGCCACACGCAGGAAGCAGGAGCTTGAGAAGCGATGCGCGCCGGAGCGTCTTGAGCAACCGCTCGACGACGGGTGGGTTCTCCTCGCATTCCACCGGCACACCAAAAATCTCCGGCGCCTCCACGAGATCCCCGACGAAATGAGTCGGAGCGGGCTTCCCGATCTCCTTGGCGGCACCCTGCCCGAAACCGACGCGCCTCCGCAGCAACTTACCGAGGCGCAGGTCCAGGAACTGGGTGAACGACTTGAAATTCCTATTGACACTCGCAGTTTCGGATACTTCCTCGAGTTCCAGTCCGCGCAAGTCAAGAGTCACCATTCGCGGGCGCGAGCGATCGCTCCCGACCTTCTGTCCTGAGGCAGGAAAGAGGTTAAAAGGGGCACGAGGAAAACTAGTCAAAGTGTCATAGTCGTTGCGGTCAGGGCGGTTTTCGCGTAAAGTCGGGCCGCAAAATACATGAACGATGCGAAACGCAGGCTTGGGATGCAGCAAGGGAAGATCTGGTCGACCTGTTAGCGAATCGAATTCTCGACCTGGATGAGACCTCGGCTTGGGTTTGGGAAAATTCCAACGGATTCTGGGACGTGACCAGGGGGCGTAGCCGTAGTTGACCGACGGGGCGAGCCCGGCGACCTCGGGTCGATGGGTCGAAGAATTGGTTTACAGGTGCGGGTGCCGTGGAGGGGTATTTATTTTCACTCATTTGTGCACCAGGTCATGGCTTTTCTGCAAGATTTCGGAACCTGGGTGGTTCGTGCGGATTCTATCCGCGATCGACGGTGCATGAGTGTTCGTTTCAGGTGATCTCTCCCTCGTTGCAGTTATAGTCGAACTGGAGTACCGCTGCGAATTATTCTACGCGAACCAGCAAAAAACCTTCGGAATATTCAGTCAGGGTATTTTCGTGTCCTACTTCATGAACAACCTTATGGGCGAGTCGATCGATTCTCCCGACGAAGCGCAGATTCGCCAGACTCTCGCAGAATTGGAAAAGGCGGATGACGAGCACACGGATGTGTCACTCGGGCATGAGTCCGGCTGGACGCTCAGCGTCTTCCGAGACAAGAGGCTGCTGTGGGAAAACGTGGAGGACCCGGATGTCTCCCCGCGTGAAGCGACGCTGGATTCATGGGATGACGTTGTAGGCCTTCTCCTTGAGCTCTCCCGCGGGAACATCGAAGCTGTCGACGCGTTCGGCTGGGACTCCTGAGGGTCAGTGCCCGGTGCAAAATCGAGGGACGTTCGGAGGAGAAGTTGGCAGATCGAGAGAGCGGTGAACGCTTCTCATCCTGGGGTTCGCGGGCGATGACGGCTGGTGATCTCACTCGCCAACGTCTCGACTGAGGGACCCCGAAGATCGCGGTCAGGTGATGGGGAGCGCGGCAACGAGCGGCATCGAGTCGGTCACCACTCTCACCGAACCGCTGCGAAGCAAGCCGAACGCATGCAACTGGACAGGCGGGATCAGCCCCCAGGACATCGCTCATGCCGAAGACCAGCTCGGCACGTCGTTCCCGTCTTCCTGCCGTCATTTCCTCGCGGAGCCGGGAAGCTGCGAGGCGGCCGGTGTGGAGTTCCTCGGCGCCTGCCGGACGCCGGCCATGGGCGACCGGCTGCTCGGTACGGTGACCGAGACGCTCGACGCCCGAGAAGCCCCCCGCTTCCCGGCACATCTGCTGGTCGTCCGGTACGACGGCATGGGCGGTCTGGTCTCCCTCGACGTGGCACACCGGGATGCGCGGGGTGAGTCGCCGGTCGTCGGTCCGGGAGCCGGGCTCCGATGCCCGGGGCGGGCCGGAACGGCTCGCGGACGACTTCGGCACGTACGCCCTGCGCGCATGCGGCAGGGCGCTCGGCCGGTGAGCGTTTCCCCGGGCTTTCCGGCTCCGGCCGGGCCATCGGCAGGCGAGGCGGCCGGGCGGCCCGGATGTCCCGAGCGCGCTGCCGGCGCGGTTGCCGCAGCGCCGTCGTGTCCTTGGCGACGCCGGCCGCCCCGAACGCGCTGTCGGCACCGCGCGGACAACAGGAAAGGGCGCCCCTCGTATGGAGGGGCGCCCTTCCTCGCGTACGGACGCGACCGCTACGGCAGCGCCAGCATCCGCTCCAGCGCCAGCTTGGCGAACGCCTCGGTCTCCTTGTCGACCTCGATGCGGTTGACGAGGGTGCCCTCCGCCAGGGACTCCAGGGCCCACACCAGGTGCGGCAGGTCGATGCGGTTCATCGTCGAGCAGAAGCAGACGGTCTTGTCGAGGAAGACGATCTCCTTGCCCTCGGGGGCGAAACGGTTCGCCAGTCGCCGTACGAGGTTCAGCTCGGTGCCGATCGCCCACTTGGAGCCGGCCGGGGCCGCCTCCAGGGTCTTGATGATGTACTCCGTCGACCCGACGTAGTCGGCGGCGGCCACGACCTCGTGCCGGCACTCGGGGTGGACGAGGACGTTGACGCCCGGGATGCGCGCGCGCACGTCCTCGACCGAGTCGAGGCTGAAGCGGCCGTGCACCGAGCAGTGCCCGCGCCACAGGATCATCTTGGCGGCGCGCAGCTCGTCCGCCGTCAGCCCGCCGTTCGGCTTGTGCGGGTTGTAGACGACGCAGTCCTCCAGGGACATGCCCATGTCGCGTACGGCGGTGTTGCGGCCCAGGTGCTGGTCGGGCAGGAAGAGCACCTTCTCGCCCTGCCGGAACGCCCACTCCAGCGCGCGCTGGGCGTTGGAGGAGGTGCAGATGGTGCCGCCGTGCTTGCCCGTGAACGCCTTGATGTCCGCGGACGAGTTCATGTACGACACCGGCACGACCTGCTCGGCCACGCCGGCCTCGGTCAGCACGTCCCAGCACTCGGCGACCTGCTCGGCCGTGGCCATGTCGGCCATCGAGCAGCCGGCGGCCAGGTCCGGCAGGACGACCTTCTGGTCGTCGGAGGTCAGGATGTCCGCCGACTCGGCCATGAAGTGCACGCCGCAGAACACGATGTACTCGGCCTGGGGGCGCGCGGCCGCGTCCCGGGCCAGCTTGAAGGAGTCGCCCGTGACATCGGCGAACTGGATGACCTCGTCGCGCTGGTAGTGGTGACCGAGCACGAAGACCTTGTCCCCGAGCTTCTCCTTGGCCGCGCGGGCGCGCTCGACCAAGTCCGGGTCGGAGGGCGAGGGCAGGTCGCCGGGGCACTCCACGCCGCGCTCGCTCCTCGGGTCGGCCTCACGGCCGAGGAGCAGCAGGGCGAGGGGCGTCGGCGTTACGTCGAGCTCCTGGGTCTGGGCGGTGGTCACGACACGCACCCTTTCTGTTCTGCGGCTCGCCGGGCCGGTGGAACCGGACCCGGCGGGACAAGCGGGACACCGTTTCGACTTTTCGTCGAATTGACGCTATCTATCATAACCGGTTCACGTCACTTTGACGATGGCCATCGTGTCGATGTGACGTGAATCCCGGCGCCGCGCTGCCGGTGCCGTCCACGGACCGGCCACGGGCCGGTCACGGCCGCTGTCCGCCCACCGGCGCGTGTGCGAGCATGAAGAGAAGCCAAGGAGAAACCCGGGGCTCGCCCGGAATGAATCCGCGGCGCCGCCGGTTGCACCCGTCGGCAAGCAGTCTCCGTACAACCCGGGAGAGATGTAGATGTCCGTATCGGACGAGACCACCACCGTCACCGACGGCATCATCCTGACCGACGCCGCCGCGGCCAAGGTCAAGGCCCTGCTCGACCAGGAAGGCCGTGACGACCTCGCGCTGCGCGTGGCCGTCCAGCCCGGCGGCTGCTCCGGCCTGCGCTACCAGCTCTTCTTCGACGAGCGTTCCCTCGACGGCGACGTGGAGAAGGACTTCGGCGGGGTCAAGGTCGTCACCGACCGCATGAGCGCCCCCTACCTGGGCGGCGCGACCATCGACTTCGTGGACACGATCGAGAAGCAGGGCTTCACGATCGACAACCCGAACGCGACCGGTTCCTGCGCCTGCGGCGACTCCTTCAGCTGAGCCGCTGCCCCAAGGTGCCAAAGGCACCAAAGGCACCAAAGGCACCGGACGAGGGCGGCGGCCCGGGGAACACCCCGGGCCGCCGCCCTCGTCCCGCTCCCGGCACCGGAGCCCGTTCCCGGCACCGGAGCCCGGCCCCGTCACCGGTCCCCGGACGGCGCCGGCAGCCGCGCGCCCTCCTTCTCCAGCGGGATCTCCTCGCCGTCCGACCCCACCACCGCCCGGCCGCCCAGAGGCTGCTCCAGCCGCACGGTCAGGTGGTACTTCTGGGCGATCAGGATGCAGACCTGCTCCGGCTGCGAGGTCGCGGTCACCGTCACCCTCACCTCGTCCCCGCTCTCGGCCGCCTGAGCCTCGTAGGAGGCGCACACCCCGCCCGTGAAGCCCACGGTCAGCTCCGTGCCCTCGGCCGTGTAGCCCTCCACCTTCACGTCCCGCACGGACGGCGCCGAGGTCGGCTCACCGGACGGCCCCCGCGTCGGCCCGGCCGGGGCCAGGTACGCCGGGTCGACCGCCGGATACGTCACCGTGGAGGCGTCCCGCGCGCCCGGCGCCCGCACCTCGAACAGCCAGGACGGCACCAGCACCGGCCGCCCCCGCACGGAGTGCGCGGCCAGCCCGAACACCGCGCGCTCCACGGTGACGGTCTCCTTCCGCGCCGACGGCTCACAGGCCGCCGTCCGCGGACCGCCCTCCAGCGGTACGGGACCGGCGCAGCCGCCGATGCCCCCGCGCGCCCCGGCCGCCGGTGCCGCGTTCAGCAGCGCCAGCGTCCTCTGTGCCGTCAGGACGGGATAGACGTCCCCCTTCACCGGCGCCTTCAGCCGGCCGCTGCCGCCGGTCACCTCGCCGCCCGCGCCGACGGTCACGCCCGTCGTCCAGCCGTACGTGGGCAGCCCGCCCACCTTCGGCTCGGCGTTCACGACCCGCCGGCCGCCCAGGACCTGGCTCGCGTCCGCGGCGGCGTCCCGCTGGCCCACCGCCGCCAGCACCGGCGCGGCGGCCCTCTTCGCCTCCGCCTCGCTCACCGGGCCGCCCGGGCCCTTGGCGCACACAGCCGTGCCCGTGCAGTCGTCGGTGCCGGGCGCGTACCGGTGGAACGTCCAGTCGCCCGGAGCCCGGCGCTCCACCCGCAGGAACGGTCCCATGCCGTCCCCGGCCGCCCCGACCGTCCAGGTCTGCCCGCGCGTCACCGGCGTCCCCCCGACGCCGAGCGCCTTCGCCAGCCGGGCCACCTCCTCCCGGGTGACCTCGCCCTCCGCCCGGTACACGGGCGCCGAGCCGGGCCCCTGCGGGAGCGCGCCCCGCGCCCGGTGGACGGTGCCGTGGGGGTCGGGTTCACCGGGCGCGATGCCGGACGGGCCGCCGTCCGCGGGGACCGGGTGGCCGTCGAGGGCGAGCGGCGGGGGAGTGCCGTCCCTTCCGTCCCGCGCCCCGGACGCCGTACGCCCGTCCGGGCCGGACGGGCTCGCGGCGAGGTACGCACCGCCGCCGCCGGCGAGCAGCACGGCCGCGGCGACGGACACGACGGCCGCGGAGCGCCGTCGCGCCGCCCGCCCGCGCCCCGCGCCCGTACCGGCGGAGCCGCCGGCCGGGGCCCCGGGGCCGCCCGCCCCGGCACCGGTCCGCCCGGACGTGCCGGAGACCGCCTCCGCGCCGGCCCCGGTGCCGTCGTGGTCGGGTCGCTCGGTGTTCACCGCATCGCTCCTTCGGCTGCCCGGCGGGCCCCGGTGACCCGGCGCGGTCGCCCGCGGGCCGCCGGTGGGTCGTATCCCGCATCCCCTCCAGGGGGGACGGCGATGGGACGCGGCGGGGGAGCACCCGGTTCCCCGGGACGCGGGTCCGTCGTCCGGCCGGCCTCAGCCGCCGTAGTCCGGCAGGGCGTCCAGCAGCCGGGCCGACGCCGGCGGCACGGACACGCCGTGCGGGAGCGGCGGGGAGGCCGGGCGGGAGGGCGCCCGCTCGGGGGCCGCCCAGTGCGGCACCATCCGGGCGCAGTCGCCGCGCAGCGACTCCAGACCGCCTCCGTCGTCGGACGGGGCGGGGGCAGAGCCGGAGGAAGGGACCTTCAGGTTCGTCATAGCGGAACCGTAGGCACGCCTCAGGCCGCGAAGAAAGATCTACTATCGGGTAGTTTCGGACGTTTCGGAGCTCGGGGCCGACCGGGTAGCGTGAACTGTCAACCGCCGCCTCCCTCCGGAGAGAGTCCACGTCGTGCGCATCGCAGTCACCGGCTCCATCGCCACCGACCACCTCATGACCTTCCCCGGCCGCTTCGCCGACCAGCTCGTCGCGGACCGGCTGCACACGGTCTCGCTCTCCTTCCTGGTCGACCAGCTCGACGTCCGCCGGGGCGGCGTCGCCGCGAACATCGCCTTCGGCATGGGCCAGCTCGGCACCAAGCCCATCCTGGTCGGCGCCGCGGGCGCGGACTTCGGCGAGTACCGGGCCTGGCTGGAGCGCCACGGCGTCGACACCGACTCCGTCCGCATCTCCGAGACCCTGCACACCGCCCGCTTCGTGTGCACCACCGACGCCGACCACAACCAGATCGGCTCCTTCTACACGGGCGCGATGAGCGAGGCCCGCCTGATCGAGCTGAAGACCGTCGCCGACCGCGTCGGCGGCCTGGACCTGGTCTCCATCGGCGCCGACGACCCGGAGGCGATGCTCCGCCACACCGAGGAGTGCCGCGCGCGGTCCATCCCGTTCGCCGCCGACTTCTCCCAGCAGATCGCCCGTATGGACGGCGACGAGATCCGCATCCTGCTGGACGGGGCGGCGTACCTGTTCTCCAACGAGTACGAGAAGGGCCTCATCGAGTCCAAGACCGGCTGGAGCGACGAGGAGATCCTCTCCCGCGTCGGCCACCGCGTCACCACCCTCGGCGCGCGCGGCGTGCGCATCGAGCGGGCCGGTGAGAAGACCATCGAGGTCGGCTGCCCGGAGGAGGAGCGCAAGGCCGACCCCACCGGCGTCGGCGACGCCTTCCGCGCCGGCTTCCTCTCCGGCCTCGCCTGGGGCGTCGGCCTGGAACGCGCCGCCCAGGTCGGCTGCATGCTGGCCACCCTCGTCATCGAGACGGTCGGCACCCAGGAGTACCAGCTGCGCCGCGCCCACTTCATGGAGCGCTTCACCAAGGCGTACGGCGACCAGGCCGCCGCCGAGGTCCAGGCGCACCTGGGCTGAGCGCCCGGCCCTCGGTGCCGGGGGTCAGGACACCCGGCGGACCACGTAGGCCGCGCCCCGGTCCGCCGGTTCCTCCCCCACGTACTCCTGACCCCGCATCTCGCACCACGCCGGGATGTCCAGCCGGGCCGCCTCGTCGTCCGCCAGGACCCGGACCGTGCCGCCGACGGGCACGTCGCCGATCACCTTGGCCAGCTCGATCACCGGGATCGGGCAGCGCCGGCCGACCGCGTCGACCACGATCTCGCCGCCCCCCTGCCGGGCGCCGGCCGCGGGCACGGGCGCGCCCAGCTTCTCCCGCACCCCCGCCACCGCCCCGGGCAGCACCTCCAGGAACCGCTCGACGTCCTCGGCCGGCGTCCCCGGCGGCAGCGACACCCGGACGTTGCCCTCGCTGAGCACCCCCATCGCCTTCAGGACGTGGCTGGGCATCAGGGTGCTGCTGGTGCAGGACGATCCCGAGGAGACGGAGAAACCCGCCCGGTCCAGCTCGTGCAGCAGGGTCTCCCCGTCGACGTAGAGACAGGAGAAGGTGACGATCCCGGGCAGCCGGCGCACCGGGTCGCCCACCACCTCCACGTCCGGCACCAGGTGCGGCACCCGCGCCCGGATCCGGTCCGTCAGCTCCCGCAGCCGCGCCGCCTCCCGCCCGGCCTCGGCCCGCACCGCCCGCAGCGACGCCGCCGCGGCCACGATCGCCGGGATGTTCTCGAACCCGGCCGCCCGCCCCGACTCCCGCTCGTCCACCGGCCCTTGCGGCGCGAACCGCACGCCTTTGCGGACGACGAGCAGCCCGACCCCCGACGGCCCGCCCCACTTGTGGGCGCTGGCGGCCAGCAGCGACCAGCCGCCCGCCACCGGCCCCCAGCCCAGCGACTGCGCCGCGTCCACCAGCAGCGGCACCCCCGCGGCCCGGCACGCCTCGGCCACCTCGGCCACCGGCTGCTCGGTGCCCACCTCGTGGTTGGCCGACTGCAGACAGGCCAGCGCCGTGTCCTCCCGCAGGGCCGCGGTGTACGCGGCGGGGTCCACGGCACCCGTCCGGCCCACCGCGACCTCGGTGACCGTGCCGCCTCCGGCCTCGTGTGCCTCGGCCGCATGCAGAACAGACGAGTGTTCGACCGCTGACACGATCAGGTGGCGCCCGGCGCGGCGGCGCCCGGCCAGCGCGCCCGCGATGCCCGCGTGCACCGCCCGGGTGCCCGAGGGGGTGAAGACCAGTTCGTCCGGACGGCACCCCACCGCCTCCGCCGCGGCCTCGCGCGCCGCGTCCAGCAGCAGCCGGGCCCGCCGCCCCTCCCGGTACAGACGGGCGGGGTCGGCCCACCCCTCGTCGAGGGAGGCCAGCAGCGCCTGGCGGGCGACGGGATGGAGGGGAGCGGCGGAAGCGGCGTCGAAGTAGGACACGCGACCACGCTAACCCGTGGGCCAAGGGGGCGTCAGAAGCTGCCCGGAGGCGGACGTTCCACCCCATCGGGGTGACCGGCGGCGCGTTGGGCACCCTCCCCGCGCGACCCCAAATGGCGTCGGCTAGGGTTTGGTCCGCATAAACATCCAAACCCCTGCCCGACGCAGGGCGGCGACCGACCAGCGAGAAGGCCGCAGCCAACCAGCGCGGGCGAGACTCTCGGGAAGGCGCTACGTGAGTCCCAACGGCTCCGACCGCTCGCCGCGGCGCCCGATGCGGCGGAAGCTGCTGCAGGCACTGACCGCGGGCCTGGTCCTGGCGACCGCCACCGGTTGCACATACGAGGACTTCCCCCGCCTCGGCATGCCCACCCCGACCACGGAAGAGGCTCCTCTGATCCTCTCCCTGTGGCAGGGCTCCTGGGCCGCCGCGCTCGCCGTCGGCGTGCTGGTGTGGGGCTTGATCCTGTGGAGTGCTTTCTTCCACCGGCGCAGCCGCACCAAGGTCGAGATCCCTCCGCAGACCCGGTACAACATGCCCATCGAGGCCCTGTACACGGTCGTCCCGCTCATCATCGTCTCGGTCCTCTTCTACTTCACGGCCCGTGACGAGTCCGAGCTGCTCAGCCTCAAGAAGAAGCCCGACGTCACGGTCAACGTGGTCGGCTTCCAGTGGAGCTGGTGCTTCAACTACGTCGAGTCCGTCGACGGTTCCTCGGGCGACGCCAAGACCGTCAAGGAACTGGACGCGATCCCGGACCGGTACAAGGAAGACTTCCCGGCCGACGCCGGCGGCGTCTACGACTGCGGCACCCCGTCCACGCGGAACCCGCAGAACGGCAACCCCGGCCCGACCCTCTGGCTCCCCAAGGGCAAGACGGTCCGCTTCGTCCTGACCTCCCGTGACGTCATCCACTCCTTCTGGGTGGTGCCGTTCCTGATGAAGCAGGACGTCATCCCGGGCCACACCAACGCCTTCGAGGTGACCCCCAACAAGGAGGGCACCTTCAAGGGCAAGTGCGCCGAGCTGTGCGGCGTCGACCACTCCCGGATGCTGTTCAACGTGAAGGTCGTCTCCCCTGAGCGCTACGAGCAGCACCTGCAGGACCTCGTGAAGAAGGGGCAGACCGGTTACGTGCCCGCCGGCATCGAGCAGGCTGGCCACGAGAAGAACCGGGAGACGAACATCCTGTGAGCATCCTCAACGAACCCCAGGGTGCCGCGGCGGCAGGGTCCCACTACGAGGACGAGCACCCCGTCCGGCGCCAGAAGCGCGGCAGCGTCGCGGTCAAGTGGCTGACGACCACCGACCACAAGACGATCGGCACGCTGTACCTGGTCACGTCGTTCGCGTTCTTCTGCATCGGCGGCGTCATGGCTCTGTTCATGCGCGCCGAGCTGGCCCGTCCGGGCCTGCAGATCATGTCGAACGAGCAGTTCAACCAGGCGTTCACGATGCACGGCACGATCATGCTGCTGATGTTCGCGACGCCGCTGTTCTCCGGTTTCGCGAACTGGATCATGCCGCTGCAGATCGGCGCGCCCGACGTGGCGTTCCCGCGGCTGAACATGTTCGCCTACTGGCTGTACCTCTTCGGCTCGCTGATCGCGGTGGCCGGCTTCCTCACCCCGCAGGGCGCGGCCGACTTCGGCTGGTTCGCCTACGCCCCGCTGTCCGACGCGGTGCACTCGCCGGGTGTCGGCGGCGACATGTGGATCATGGGTCTGGCCTTCTCCGGCTTCGGCACGATCCTCGGCTCGGTCAACTTCATCACCACGATCATCTGCATGCGCGCGCCGGGCATGACCATGTTCCGCATGCCGATCTTCACCTGGAACGTGCTGCTGACCGGTGTGCTGGTCCTGCTCGCCTTCCCGGTCCTGGCCGCGGCCCTGTTCGCGCTGGAGGCGGACCGCAAGTTCGGTGCGCACATCTTCGACCCGGCCTACGGCGGTTCGCTGCTGTGGCAGCACCTGTTCTGGTTCTTCGGCCACCCCGAGGTGTACATCATCGCGCTGCCGTTCTTCGGCATCATCTCCGAGGTCATCCCGGTCTTCTCCCGCAAGCCGATGTTCGGCTACATGGGTCTGATCGGCGCGACCATCGCGATCGCGGGTCTGTCCGTGACGGTGTGGGCGCACCACATGTACGTCACCGGCGGTGTGCTGCTGCCGTTCTTCTCCTTCATGACGTTCCTGATCGCGGTGCCGACCGGTGTGAAGTTCTTCAACTGGATCGGCACGATGTGGAAGGGCTCGCTCTCCTTCGAGACGCCGATGCTGTGGGCGACCGGCTTCCTGATCACCTTCACCTTCGGTGGTCTGACCGGTGTCATCCTGGCCTCGCCGCCGATGGACTTCCACATCTCCGACTCGTACTTCGTGGTGGCCCACTTCCACTACGTCGTCTTCGGCACCGTCGTCTTCGCGATGTTCTCCGGCTTCCACTTCTGGTGGCCGAAGTTCACCGGCAAGATGCTCGACGAGCGCCTCGGCAAGATCACCTTCTGGACGCTGTTCATCGGCTTCCACGGGACCTTCCTGGTCCAGCACTGGCTGGGCGCCGAGGGCATGCCGCGCCGGTACGCGGACTACCTCGCGGCCGACGGCTTCACCGCCCTGAACATGATCTCGACGATCAGCTCGTTCCTGCTCGGCCTGTCGATCCTGCCGTTCTTCTACAACGTCTGGAAGACGGCCAAGTACGGCAAGCCGGTCGGCGTCGACGACCCGTGGGGCTACGGCCGCTCGCTGGAGTGGGCGACCTCCTGCCCGCCGCCGCGGCACAACTTCCTCACCCTGCCGCGGATCCGTTCCGAATCCCCGGCGTTCGACCTGCACCACCCGGAGATCGCCGCTCTCGACCAGCTCGAGAACGTCGGCCACGGTGACAAGGCCCTCGCTGGCGGCAAGGAGGCCGGCAAGTGAAGATCCAGGGCAAGATGTTCATGTGGCTGAGCGCCTTCATCCTGGTCATGGCGATCGTCTATGGCCTGTGGTCGAAGGAGCCGGCCGGTACCACCGCCCTCTTCCTGGCGTTCGGCCTGGCCATCATGATCGGCTTCTACCTCGGCTTCACGGCCAAGCGGGTGGACGCCGGGGCGCAGGACAACAAGAACGCGGACGTCGCGGACGACGCCGGCGAGGTCGGGTTCTTCAGCCCGCACAGCTGGCAGCCGCTGTCCCTGGGCATCGGTGGCGCGTTCGCCTTCCTCAGCATCGCGCTCGGCTGGTGGCTGATGTTCTTCTCGGCGCCGCTCATGCTGATCGGCCTGTGGGGCTGGGTCTTCGAGTACTACCGCGGTGAGAACCGCACCCAGTAACACACCCCGTGTGCCCGAAGGGTCCGGACACTCCGCAAGGAGCGTCCGGGCTCCTTCTTTTGCCCCAACGCCGTTCATCCGTCCGGCTTACCCAGCGAGCCGCCGCCGACGGGGCTTCCTAGCGTGAGGCCATGAGCCACACAGTTCCCCTCCCGGCCCGCAGGCGCCTTCTCGCCGGCTGCATCGTGCTGGTGATCGCCCTCGGCGCGGGCGCCGCCGGCTGCGGCGGCGACGGCGACCCGCTGGCCGCCGCGCCGTACGACGCGGCCGGCCAGATCTCCTTCGACGGCCCCACCGGCGCCGGGAAGAAGGCCGACCCCGACAAGCCCCTGGAGGTCGTCGCCGAGGACTCCGACGGGCGCATCACGGACGTCACGGTCCACGACGCCGCGGGGCGGTACGTGGCGGGCGAACTCTCCGCCGACGGCACCCGCTGGCACAGCACCTCGCCGCTGGCCGCCGACGCCCGCTACACGGTGCGCGTCAGCACCGAGAACGGCGACGGGGCACCCGGCCGCAAGGTCCTCACCTTCGAGACCGGCAAGCCCGTCGCCAAGAAGCGCCTGGACGTCGTCTTCGCCCCCAAGCCGGGCACGTACGGCGTCGGCCAGCCCGTCACGGCCGAACTGAGCGAACCGGTGCGGGACCCGGCGCAGCGCGCCGTCGTCGAGCGCGCCCTGAAGGTGCGCTCCACGCCCGCCATGGAGGGCTCCTGGCACTGGGTGGACGACAAGGAACTGCACTACCGGCCCCGGGAGTACTGGCCCGCCGGCGCCACCGTCGAGGCGCGCAGCACCCTGGAGGGCATCAAGATCGGCGACCGGATGTGGGGCGGCCGGGCCGAGCCGCTGAAGTTCACCACGGGCGACCGGGTCATCGCCGTCACCGACGCCGCCGCGCACACCATGACGGTCTACCGCAACGGCGAGGAGATCCGGCAGATCCCCGTCACCACCGGCAAGCCCGGCTTCGACACCCGCAACGGCGTCAAGGTCGTGCTCGGCAAGGAACGCTTCGTACGCATGCGCAGCAGCACCGTCGGCATCGCCGAGGGCTCGGCGGACTCCTACGACCTGCCCGTCCACTTCGCCACCCGGGTCACCTGGAGCGGCGAGTACGTGCACGCCGCGCCCTGGTCGGTCGGCTCCCAGGGCAGCGCCAACGTCAGCCACGGCTGCGTCGGGATGAGCACCGAGAACGCCGAGTGGTTCTTCGGCACCGTCCGCGAGGGCGACCTGGTCGAGGTGGTCAACTCCCAGGGCGAGACCATGGCGCCGTTCGGCAACGGCTTCGGCGACTGGAACCTGGACTGGGAGAAGTGGCGCGCGGGCAGCGCCCTGACGGGCGGCAAGCCCGGCGGGCCCCACCCCCAGGACGCGGCACGGCTGCGGCCGACAGCGGTGTGACCCCCGCGACCGCTCAGACGCCCTGCAGCCGCTTCTGCCGCAGCAGGGACGCCAGCGCGGAGGCGAACTCCACCGGGTCCACCGGGAGCGTCACAGCGGCGTCCGCACGGCTCCACGTGGCCAGCCAGGCGTCCTGCGGGCGGCCGATCAGCAGCAGCACCGGCGGGCACCGGAAGACCTCGTCCTTGATCTGCCGGCACACGCCCATGCCGCCCATCGGCACGGCCTCGCCGTCCAGCACGCAGACGTCGATGCCGCCCTTGTCCAGCTCCCTGACGACGGCGGCCGGGGTCGCGCACTCCACGAACTCCACGACGGGCGCGTCCGGAGCCGGCCGTCGGCCGGTGGCGAGCCGTACCTGTTCCCGGGTGGTGGAGTCGTCGCTGTAGACCAGGACCGTGGCGGTAGGCTGCATGGTTCCTCCGATACTTACGCAGAGTGGCGTACGTCGTACGGACAGGCCCGTTGCGCGGATGCTACTCCCTCGGACACCCCGTCAGTACCGGTTCGGACACGGCTTCGATGGGCCATACGGGCAGTACACGAGGGACGGACACTCCGAACGGCACCCCCCGGAGTGAGGGCGGGATAAGCGACCGACATAATGTCGGTCGTGGCGACAGCAACGACAGTAGAAACCGGGCACGCGCACCCGTCGGTCAATCGACCGAACCTCACCAGCGTCGGAACCATCATCTGGCTGAGTTCCGAGCTGATGTTCTTCGCGGCCCTCTTCGCGATGTACTTCACCCTGCGTTCGGTGACGGGTCCGGACTTCTGGTCCGAGAAGGCCCACGCGCTGAACTTCCCGTTCTCCCTGACGAACACCACGATCCTGGTGCTCTCCTCCCTCACCTGCCAGCTCGGCGTGTTCGCCGCCGAGCGCGGTGACGTGAAGAAGCTCAGGATGTGGTTCATCGTCACCTTCATCATGGGTGCGATCTTCATCGGGGGTCAGGTCTTCGAGTACACCGAGCTGGTCAAGAAGGACGGGCTCTCGCTCTCCTCCGACCCGTACGGCTCGATCTTCTACCTGACCACCGGCTTCCACGGCCTGCACGTGACGGGCGGTCTCATCGCCTTCCTGCTGGTCCTCGGCCGTACCTACGCGGCCCGGAGGTTCACCCACGAGCAGGCGACCGCCGCCATCGTCGTGTCCTACTACTGGCACTTCGTCGATGTCGTCTGGATCGGCCTCTTCGCCACGATCTACATGATCAAGTAGTCGCGGCCCGCTCCCGCGCAATCCCAGAAGCATCGACGCAGAAGATCCTGACACCGGGGTAATCCGTGAAAAAGCTCTCCGCACGACGACGCCACCCGCTGGCGGCGCTCGTCGTCCTACTCCTCGCGCTGGCATGCACCGGGGGGCTGTACGCCGCGTTCGCACCCGCGGACAAGGCGCAGGCCGACGAAACCGCCCAGTCCCTCGCCATCGACGAGGGCAAGAAGCTCTACTCGGTCGGCTGCGCCAGCTGCCACGGCACCGATGGTCAGGGCACCACCGACGGTCCGAGCCTGGTGGGCGTGGGCGCCGCGGCCGTCGACTTCCAGGTGGGCACCGGCCGTATGCCGGCCCAGCAGCCGGGCGCGCAGGTCCCGCGCAAGAAGAACATCTACTCGCAGGCCGAGATCGACCAGCTCGCGGCGTACATCTCCTCGCTGGGTGCCGGCCCGTCCGTGCCGACCAAGGAGCAGTACGGCCCCGAGGGCGCCGACGCGGCCAAGGGTGGCGAGCTCTTCCGCACCAACTGCGCGCAGTGCCACAACTTCACCGGCAAGGGCGGCGCGCTGACGCACGGCAAGTTCGCTCCCACCCTCGAGGGCGTCGACCCGAAGCACATCTACGAGGCCATGCAGACCGGCCCGCAGAACATGCCCTCCTTCCCCGACAGCACCATGTCGGAGCAGAACAAGAAGGACATCATCGCGTACCTGAACGCGGTCAACGGAGACGAGACCGTGAGCCCCGGCGGCCTTTCCCTGGGCGGACTCGGTCCGGTCAGCGAGGGCCTGTTCGGCTGGATCTTCGGCCTCGGCACCCTCATCGCCGTCGCCGTGTGGGTCGCCGCCCGGACCGCAAAGGCCAAGAAGTCATGAGTAGCCAAGACATTCCCGAAGAGAACCTGCCCGCAGCGCAGGACCACGCGCACGGCGAGGTCGCGGACGAGAAGCACCCGTTCGCCGACCCGGGCCTGCCCCCGCACGAGCACCGCATCCAGGACGTCGACGAGCGGGCCGCCAAGCGGTCCGAGCGCACCGTCGCCCTGCTGTTCACGGTGTCGATGCTGGCCACCATCGGCTTCATCGCCTCGTTCGTGGCGATCCCGCACGACAAGTCGGTCTACATCTTCCCGCTCGGGCACATCAACGGGCTGAACTTCGCCCTGGGCCTGACCCTGGGCCTGGCGCTGTTCTGCATCGGCGCGGGCGCGGTCCACTGGGCCCGCACCCTGATGTCCGACGTGGAGGTCGCCGACGACCGGCACCCGATCGAGGCCTCCGAAGAGGTCCGCGCGAAGGTGCACGCCGACTTCAAGCTGGGCGCCAAGGAGTCCGCGCTCGGCCGTCGCAAGCTGATCCGCAACACCATGTTCGGCGCGCTCACGCTGGTGCCGCTGTCCGGTGTCGTCCTGCTGCGCGACCTCGGCCCGCTGCCCGAGGAGAAGCTGCGCCACACCCTGTGGTCCAAGGGCAAGCTGCTCGTCAACATGAACACCAACGAGCCGCTGCGTCCCTCCGACGTCGCGGTCGGCTCGCTCACCTTCGCCAAGCCCGAGGGCCTGGAGGAGCACGACCACGGCTTCCAGAACGAGATCGCCAAGGCCGCCCTGATGATCGTCCGGATCCAGCCGGAGAACATCAAGGACAAGCGCGAGCTCGAGTGGTCGCACGAGGGCATCGTGGCGTTCTCGAAGATCTGCACCCACGTGGGCTGCCCGATCTCCCTGTACGAGCAGCAGACGCACCACGTGCTCTGCCCCTGCCACCAGTCCACCTTCGACCTCTCCGACGGCGCCCGGGTGATCTTCGGTCCCGCCGGTCACGCCCTGCCGCAGCTGCGCATCGGCGTGAACGACGAGGGCTATCTCGAAGCGCTCGGCGACTTCGCGGAGCCCGTCGGTCCTGCCTTCTGGGAGCGCGGATGAGCACCAACACCAGCACACAGTCCCGCTCTCGCGGGAAGGCACCGGCCGGCGAGCGCGTCGCCGACTGGGCCGACGGCCGGCTCGGGATCTACTCCCTGGCCAAGGCCAACATGCGGAAGATCTTCCCGGACCACTGGTCCTTCATGCTGGGCGAGGTCTGCCTCTACAGCTTCCTCATCATCATCCTCACGGGTGTGTACCTGACGCTGTTCTTCCACCCGTCGATGAACGAGGTGGAGTACCACGGCAGCTACGTCCCGCTGCAGGGCCAGCTGATGAGCGAGGCCTACAAGTCGACGCTGGACATCAGCTTCGACGTCCGTGGCGGTCTGCTGATCCGGCAGATCCACCACTGGGCGGCGATCATCTTCCTCGCCGGCATGTTCGTGCACATGATGCGCGTCTTCTTCACCGGCGCGTTCCGCAAGCCGCGTGAGATCAACTGGCTGTTCGGCTTCCTGCTGTTCGTCCTGGGCATGTTCACCGGCTTCACCGGCTACTCGCTCCCGGACGACCTGCTCTCCGGCACCGGTGTCCGCTTCACGCAGGGCGCGATCCTGTCCGTGCCGATCGTCGGCACGTACATCTCGATGTTCCTGTTCGGCGGCGAGTTCCCCGGCGACGACATGGTCGCCCGGTTCTACTCGATCCACATCCTGCTGCTGCCGGGCATCATGCTCGGCCTGGTGGTCGCCCACCTGATCCTGGTCTTCTACCACAAGCACACGCAGTTCGCGGGCCCCGGACGGACCAACAAGAACGTCGTCGGCATGCCGCTGCTGCCGGTCTACATGGCCAAGGCCGGAGGCTTCTTCTTCCTGGTCTTCGGCGTCATCGCGGCCCTCGCCGGCATCGCGACCGTCAACCCGATCTGGGCGCTCGGCCCGTACCGGCCCGACCAGGTCTCCACCGGCGCCCAGCCCGACTGGTACATGGGCTTCGCCGAGGGTCTGGTCCGCGCCATGCCCGGCTGGGAGATCAACCTCTGGGGCCACACGCTGGTCCTGGGCGTGTTCGTCCCGCTGGTGCTCTTCGGGCTGTTCCTCGCGGCGATCGCCGTCTACCCCTTCATCGAGTCGTGGGTCACCGGCGACAAGCGCGAGCACCACATCCTGGACCGGCCGCGCAACGCCCCGACGCGCACCGCCCTGGGCGTGGCCTGGATCACCGCCTACATGATCATGCTGATCGGCGGTGGCAACGACATCGTCGCCACCCACTTCCACCTCTCGATCAACGCGGTCACCTGGTTCGTCCGCATCGGCTTCTTCGTCGGCCCGGTCATCGCGTTCGTCATCACCAAGCGGATCTGCCTCGGCCTCCAGCGCCGCGACAAGGAGAAGGTGCTGCACGGCCGCGAGTCGGGCATCATCAAGCGCCTGCCGCACGGTGAGTTCATCGAGGTGCACGAGCCGCTCAGCCAGGAGCACCTGTACACGCTCACCGCGCACGAGCAGTACAAGCCGGCCGAGATCGGCCCGACGGTCGACGAGAACGGTGTCGAGCGCAAGGTGAAGGGCTCCGAGAAGCTGCGCGCCAAGCTCAGCAAGGCGTACTACGGCGAGGAGTCCCAGATTCCGAAGCCGACCGTCGAGGAGTACAAGGAGATCACGAGCGGCCACGGCCACCACTGATCCCCGAGCGTCGCCACGCCACGAAAGAAGGGCCCCGTCCGGTCTCCGGACGGGGCCCTTCGCCGTCCCCGCGGCTGGATAGGGTGGAGACGAGTCTTCTACACCCTGCGACACGACCCAGGAGCGGCTGATGAGCGCTGTGACCCCCGCTGGAGGCGACACCGCGGCGGGCCGTTCCTGGCCCGCCCTGCTGAACGGCCTGCTGGAGGGCCGGGACCTGTCCGCCGACGACACCGCCTGGGCGATGGACGTCATCATGCGCGGCGAGGCGACCGACGCGCAGATCGCCGGGTTCGCGGTGGCGCTGCGGTCCAAGGGCGAGACCGTGGAGGAGATCTCCGGCCTGGTCCGCACGATGTACGACCACGCCAAGGTGATCGAGGTGCCGGGGGAGACGGTCGACATCGTCGGCACCGGCGGCGACGGCGCCAAGACCGTCAACATCTCCACCATGTCGGCGATCGTGGTCGCCGGGACGGGCGCGAAGGTCGTCAAGCACGGCAACCGGGCCGCGTCGTCGGCGTCGGGCGCCTCGGACGTCCTGGAGAAGCTCGGCGTCAATCTGGAGCTGACGCCGCGGCGGGTGGCGGAGGTCGCGGAGGAGGCCGGGATCACCTTCTGCTTCGCCGTGAAGTTCCATCCGGCGCTGCGCCACGTGGCGGCGGCGCGGGGCCAGCTGGGCATCCGGACGGTGTTCAACTTCCTCGGTCCGCTGACCAACCCGGCCAAGGTCAGGGCGCAGGCGATCGGGGTGGCCGACGCCCGGATGGCGCCGATCATCGCCGGCGTCTTCGCCGGACGCGGCCACTCCTCGCTGGTCTTCCGCGGCGACGACGGCCTCGACGAGCTGACCACGACCGCCACGTCCCGCGTGTGGGTCGTCCGGGACGGCAAGGTCACCGAGGAGACCTTCGACCCCCGGGACGTCGGCATCGAGCTGGTCCCGGTGGAGGCGCTGCGCGGCGCCGACGCCTCCTACAACGCCGACGTGGCCCGGCGCCTGCTCAACGGCGAGCGCGGACCGGTGCGGGACGCGGTGCTGCTCAACGCGGCCGCCGCCCTGGTGGCGCTGGCGCCCGGCGAGGCGCCCCTGACGGAGCAGCTCCGGGCCGGGATGGAGAAGGCGGCCGAGTCGATCGACTCCGGCGCGGCCCGCCGGGCCCTGGAACTCTGGGTGGCCGCCAGCAACGCGTAACCGCGGCAGGCACGTCGTACGTCCCGCGATCCGGACAGGGGTTGCGGGACGTCGATCTTTTCCCGTACGTTCCTGTCCAGGTCATGAGCGACAGCCATTCGGCCCCGGCCGGCTGTCCGGCAACCCTCCGTCCGTGGCGGGGTGCCCCGGGTGAAGACCAGGCCGCAGACAGCAGGGTCTGCGGCAAGCGCGGACCCCTCACACGCTTCCGAGTGGGCGTGGGGCCAGGGGTCCTGGTCGTTCGAGGGAGCCTTCCGTGAGCAAGCGAATGCGCTAGGGCCGCAGAGCCCCGCCTCCGCACACCCCTTTCACTTTTCTCTCGCCTTCTCCCACGCCGGAGCCGTACGCGCTCGCGTGGTGAGGCGCGCCTGCCTGTACGGGAGTATCCCCATGTCCGTCTCCACCGCTGCCGCCGCCCCGTCCGTCTGTGCCCCGCTGCCCGTTCTGGGCCGGGATGTCACCGTGCCGCTCGTCACCGGCGGCGAGGTCGCCTACGCCGCGCTCGACTACGCCGCCAGCGCCCCGGCGCTCCAGCGGGTCTGGGACGACGTGGCGGCGTACGCCCCCTACTACGGCAGCGTGCACCGCGGTGCCGGGTACCTCTCGCAGCTGTCGACCGACCTGTTCGAGAACGCCCGCAGGACCGTCGCCGGGTTCCTGGACTGCCGGGACGCCGACCAGGTGGTGTTCACGCGGTCCACCACCGACTCCCTCAACCTGCTCGCCGCCGCGCTCCCGGCCGGCTGCCGGGTCTTCGTCTTCGAGACCGAGCACCACGCCTCCCTGCTGCCCTGGCGCAACGCGGACGTCACCTACCTCGACGCCCCGCGCACCCCCCGCCAGGCCGTCGAGACCCTGGAACGAGCGCTGGCCGACCGCGATCCCTACGGCCCGGCCCTGGTCTGCGTCACCGGTGCCTCCAACGTCACCGGCGAGCTGTGGCCGGTGCGGGAGCTGGCCGCCGCCGCGCACGCGCACGGCGCCCGGATCGTGCTGGACGCCGCCCAGCTCGCCCCGCACCACCCGGTGAGCGTCCGCGACCTCGACGTCGACTGGGTCGCCTTCTCCGGGCACAAGCTGTACGCCCCCTTCGGCTCCGGGGTGCTGGCCGGCCGCGCCGACTGGCTGCGCGAGGCCGAGCCCTACCTCGCGGGCGGCGGCGCCAGCCGCAAGGTCACCCGCCGCGCCGACGGGGGAGTGGACGTCGAGTGGCACGACAGCGCCGCCCGCCACGAGGCCGGGTCGCCCAACGTCATCGGCGCCTACGCCATCGCCTCCGCCTGCAAGGCCCTCACCGAGGCCGGGTTCGAGGACCTGGTCGCCCGCGAGCGGTACCTGATCGGCAAGGTGCGGGACGGGCTGGCCGAGGTGCCCGAGGTCAGGGTGCTGTCCCTGTTCGGGGACGACGCCCCGCGCGTCGGCGTGCTCTCCTTCGTCGTCGAGGGCTGGAACAGCTCCCACTTCGCCGCCGCCCTGTCGGCCGAGTACGGCATCGGCGTGCGCGACGGCCTGTTCTGCGCCCACCCGCTGGTGCGCACCCTGCTCGGCAGCGACCCGCAGACGCAGGGCGAGTGCGGCGCCCCCGAGGCGGCGCCCGGCGAGAAGTCCCTCAACGCCATCCGGGTCAGCTTCGGCGCGGGCACGCCCGACGAGCACGTGGAGCGCTTCCTGACCGCCGTGAAGGAGCTCGTGCGCGACGGCGCCCGGTGGAACTACCGCACCGAGGACGGGCGGTGCGTGCCGGACACCTCCGCCGCGGCCGCGTGAGCCGGTAGCCGGGCGCCCAGCAGGATCATCCGCAGGGCGCGCTCGGTGGCGTCCGTGAGGAGTTCGGCGGCCCGCAGCAGCGCCTCCGCCAGGGCCATCGGGGCGGGCAGGATGCCGTGGCAGGCGTCCACGCCCGGCACCTCGTGCGCGCCCTCGCCGAGCGTGCCCGCCAGGGCCAGCACCGGGCGGCCGTGGCGCTTGGCGCGGCGGGCCACCTCGGCGGGGACCTTGCCGCGCGGCGTCTGGTGGTCGAGGGCGCCCTCGGCGGTGACGACGAGGTCGGCGCGGGCCAGGCGGGCGTCCAGGTCCAGGTGGTCCAGCAGCACGTCGAAACGGGGCAGCAGGCGGGCGCCGAGGGCGGCCAGGCCCGCACCCAGGCCGCCGGAGGCGCCGCTGCCGGGGCCCAGACGCAGGTCGGTGCCGGTGGCCCCCAGGTCGCGGGTGAGGACGTAGGCCCAGTTCTCCAGCGCGTCCGACAACTGCTCCACCTGGGCGGGGGTGGCGCCCTTCTGGGGGCCGAAGACGCGGGCCACGCCCCGCTCGCCGCACAGCACGTTGTACGGGTTGCAGGCGACGAGCAGCTCGACGTCCCCCAGGCGGGGGTCGAGGCCGGACGGGTCGATCCGGGCGAGGCGTGCCAGCTCCCTCCCCCCTCGCGGGAGTTCGAATCCGTCCGTGTCCAGCAGCCGGGCGCCCAGCGCCTGGAGGGCGCCCGCGCCGCCGTCACAGGTGCCCGAGTCGCCGCAGCCGACCAGGACCCGCCGCACCCCGGTGCCGAGCGCGGCGCGGATCAGCTCGCCGACGCCGTACGTGGTCGTGGCGCCCGGGTCGCGCAGGGAGCGCGGCACCAGGGACAGGCCGGCGACCGCCGCCATCTCCACCACGGCCGTGTCCCCGCCGCCGAGGAGGGCGAAGTGGGTGCCGATCCGCTCGCCGAGCGGGCCGGTGGCGGGCAGCGCGACCAGCCGCCCGCCGGTCGCGGCGGACAGCGCGACGGCGGTGCCCTCGCCGCCGTCCACCAGCGGGACCAGGTCGATCTCGGCGTCCGGCAGCACCCGGCGCACGCCGGCGGCGATGGAGTCGGCGGCGGCCTGGGCGGACAGGGACTCCTTGAAGCCGCTGGGGGCGATGACGACACGGTTCAGCGAGGACGGCATGGACGGCTCCTTCGGTGCGGGCCCGGGCGGGCCTCAGCGGGTCACGGGCACGCCGAGCAGCGGCCAGACGGCGACGGCGAACAGCCAGACGAGCGCGGCGGTCAGCGGCGCCAGGACGGCGGACAGGCGCAGCAGGTCGCGCGGGGTGTAGGTGGGGGTGCCGGGGAGGTCGGAGAAGAGCGTGACGGGTTTGGCGGAGGCCGGGAGGGTGTGGCAGAACCCGGCGGCGGCCGTGGAGGCCAGCGCGGCGGCCACCGGATTGACCCCGGCGCCCACGGCCGCGGCGATCACCAGCGGCACCAGCACCGAGGACCGGGCCGAACGGGACTGGAGGATCAGATGGGCCGCCGTGCTGACCGCGACGACGACCGTGAGGAAGAGCGCCGGGGTCACGTCCGAGGGCAGCCCCGCCACCAGCCACGTCGCCGCGCCCGAGTCGGCGAGCGCCACGCCCATGGCCATCGTCGCCGCCATGAACAGCAGCAGGGACCAGGGGACGGTCTTGAGCGCGTCCTTCAGCCGTACGGTGCCCAGGGCGGGGGAGGCGGCGACGACCGCGCCGATCAGCGCGACGACGGCGGGCGGCACCCGGTGCAGCGGCTCGCTGCACCAGAGCACCACGACCGTGGCCAGCAGCAGCGCGCAGCGCTTCTCCTCCTGCGTCCAGGGGCCGGTGACGGGGCTGTCGCTGTGCCGCTGGATCTCCCGCGCGGTGATGTGCACGGGGCCCGTGCGGTCCGCGCGGCGGGTCGTCGTCAGCAGCACGGCCTCCGCGGCCAGGTGGGAGGAGGCGACGGCCAGCGGCAGGCCCAGCAGCAGCCACTCGGTGAAGCCGATCCGCTCCCCGGTCGCCTCCCACAGCACCGACACGGTGATCAGGTGCGCGCCCGCACCGATCAGGGTCGCCACCGCCGACAGCAGGATCACCGTCGGGAACAGCAGGGCCAGCATCACGACCAGCCGCTCGCGGCCGGCGAGGGCCTTGGCCAGGGCGAGGAACACCGGCAGCGCCAGCGCCGCCCGGCCGGAGGTGGCGGGCACCGCGAACGCCGTGACGACCAGCGCGGCCGTCGTCAGGTGCACCAGCTGCCGTACCGTGCGCGCCCCGCTCACCAGGAACGCCGCCGCCCGCCCGGCGAGCCCGGTCCGGATCACCGCGGCGGCCAGCACGAACGCGCAGATCAGCAGCCACACGGTGGAGTCGCCGAGGGTGCCGAAGAGGGTGTCGCTGCTGATCACGCCGGTCACGGTCAGCGCGAGTCCGGCACCCAGCGCGATGTAGGTGTCGTCGACCGGCGTGCCGATCCAGGCGCAGGTCGCCAGCGCGAACACGGCCAGGGTGATGCGGGCGTCCCCGCCCAGGGCGGGGAAGTTGGCGGGGACCGCCAGCAGCGCGCACAGCGACAGCGCCGCGCACGCGGCCACGGTCGGACGGAGATTCGGCGTCACATCACCGAGGGTTCACGCGGGCGGTGAGCCGCCGATGAGCCGCACATGAAGGAAACTTCACGTGGCGGGCAGCCGGTACCCCATCCCCCGGACCGTCTCCACCCGCTGCGCCCCGAGCTTCTTGCGCAGCGCCCGCACGTACACGTCCACGATGTTGGAACCGGGGTCGAAGTCGTACCCCCACACGTGGGACAGGATCTGCTCGCGGGACAGCACCTGCCCCGGATGCCTCAGGAACAGCTCCAGCAGCACGAACTCACGGGCCGTCAGGTCCACGGTCCGCTCCCCGGCCCGCGCCCGGCGGGTGCGCAGGTCCAGGGAGAGCTCGCCGGACCTGAGCACCGTCACCTCCGGCGCCCGGGCCGCCGTACGCAGCCGCAGGCGCACCCGGGCGAGGAGTTCCTCGAAGCGGAACGGCTTGGTCATCCAGTCGTCGGCGCCGCCCTCCAGGCCGGCCACCGTGTCCCGGACGGAGTCCCGCGCGGTCAGCACGATCACCGGGGTCGTCACGCGGGCCTCGCGCAGCTCGCGCAGGACCGTGAAGCCGTCCCGGCCGGGCAGGCCGATGTCCAGGACGATCAGGTCGAAGCCGCCGGTCAGGGCGTACTCGTAGGCGGCGTCGCCGTCGCCGACGACGGTGGTGGTGAAGCCGCCCGCGCGCAGGCCCTTCTCGACGAAGGAGGCGATGCGCTCCTCGTCCTCGACGATGAGGATGCGGGTCATGGACGTGTCTCCTCCAGGGTGAGGACGAAGGTGGCGCCGCCGCCCTCGGTGTCGTGCAGGCGGACCCGGCCGCCGTGGCCCTCCGCGATCGCCTTGACGATGGCGAGCCCCAGCCCGGCGCCCGAGCCGCGCGCCCCGCGCCGGGAGGTGCCGCGCCGGAACCGCTCGAAGATCACCTCGGCGTCCTCCGGCTGGACGCCGGGCCCGGAGTCGGCGACGTACAGCTCGATCCCCGCCTCCCCGGCGCGGGAGCCGATGCGGATGGTCTGGCCCGGCGTGGTGTGCTGCACGGCGTTCTGCGCGAGCTGCACCATCGCCTGCGTGATCCGCTGCGGGTCCAGCACCGCCTCCCGGTCGGCGACCTCGGCCAGCCGCCAGTCGCGCTCGCCCAGGGTGCGGGCCTTGACGTAGACGTCGGCGGTCAGCTCGGCGAGCTGGACCGGCTCGGGGGTGACGAAGTCGGGGCGTTCGGCCTTGGCGAGCAGCAGCAGGTCCTCCACGATCCGGCTCATCCGGTCCAGTTCGTCGGTGACCAGGCGGACGGTCTCCTCCCGCTCGGCCGGGTCGTCGCCCATCAGCTCCAGGTGGCCGCGCACGATGGTGATGGGGGTGCGCAGCTCGTGCCCGGCGTCGTCGACGAACTGCCGCTGGGCGGCGAAGGCCTGCTCCAGCCGGTCCAGCATCGCGTTGAACGTCTCGGCGAGGGCGGCGATGTCGTCGTGGCCGTGGACCGGGATGCGGCGGGTGAGGTCCCGCTCGGTCAGCTCCGCGGCGGTGACCCGCACCAGCCGTACGGGGGTGAGGATGCGGCCGGCGACCACCCAGCCGATGCCGGTGGTCATCAGCAGGGCGAGGCCGGAGATGACGAGCAGGATGCGGAAGACCTGCTCCACGCGGGCGTGTTCGTGCACCGGGTGGACGGCGACGACGAACGCCGCCTCCGGCTCGCCGCCGGGGCGGGCGACGGCGACCTTGGCCCAGCGGACCTCGCCCGAGGCGCGGTGCAGGGTGCCGGTGGAGCCGGGGGAGCCGAAGATCTCCCGCAGGCCGGCGGTGTCCCGGTACAGGGGCAGCCGCACGGGGACCTCGCGGTCCTGGACCAGCTTCGCGGGCGTCGAACCCCGGCGCCCGGCGAGGCCGATCAGCTCCTCCTCGGGATCGGCGTACTGCCCCGCCAGGTACGTCCGCAGCAGCCGCCGCGGGTCGGTGAAGGGGCGGCCGGTCGCCGGATCGGCGCTGCGCTCCTGGAAGTTGATGAACTCGTGGGCCTCCTGCGACAGTTCGGCACCGGCCCGGGCGTCGGCGTCCCGCAGCAGGATCGACCGGGTGGTGGTGGCGACCGAGGCGAGCGCGACCGCCATGACCAGCAGCAGCCACAGCAGGATGCGGACCCGTGCCGACAGGTGCCGGCGCGGTCCGTCAGCCGTCGGCGCCGGAACCGTCGTCGGCGTCGTCGTCTCCGGGGCCCGAGGTGGCTGCGGGCCCGCTGCGGTCGTCGTCATCGTCGTCCCCCGCGGGGCTGTCGGTCACCGGAGGCCGCGAGACGACCTCGTCGCTCGGCGTCGGCCCGGGGCCCGTGGCGGTGGGCGTGGCGGTGGCAGTGGGCGTGGCCGTGCCCGTGCCCGTGGCCGCGGCGGTGGGCGTACCCGTGCCCGTGCCCGTGGCCGCGGCGGTGGGCGTGCCCGTACCCGTGCCCGTACCCGTGGGCGTGGCCGTGGGGGAGCCGCTCTCCAGCTCCACCTTGGGCGGGACCTTCGGGGGCTCGGGGTTGTCGGCGAGGGCGAAACTCGTCGCCGCGATGCCGAGGGGGATCAGCACGACGGCGGCCAGCGCCGCCATCCGGCGGGAGAAGACCATGCCCCGATCCTGCCCCGGGTGCCCGGGGTCCCGGATGAGTCCCGGATGAAGAACCCTTCATCTTCCGGCCGGCGTCCGCCCCGGCCGGCCTCCGCCCGTCAGCTGTCGAGCCCGATGGCGAACGCCGCCTCCAGATCGTGCTGCGAGTACGTCCGGAACGCCACGTGGGTGTCGGTCCCCTCCACGCCGGGGATCTTGCTGATCCGGCCCGGGATGACCTCGGCCAGCTCCTCGTGCTCCCTGACCCGCACCATGGCGATCAGGTCGTAGGTGCCGGTGACGGAGAAGACCTCGCTGACGCTCTCCAGCGCGGCGATCCGCTCCGCGATCTCGGGAATGCGGTCCACGCTGGTCTTGATGAGGACGATCGCGGTGATCACGGCTGGTTCTCTCCCTCGGGGGCCGTAGCTGGGGCGCTCCTCACTCTAGTCTCCGGCCCGAACAGCACCCACGCCCAGCCGAATCCCAGCCCGAACCCCACCAGGTGGGCCAGGTACGCCACCCCCGGCCCGCTGCCCGCCCGCCCGGCGGCCAGCCACTGCAGGGCCGCCCAGAACGGCAGCACGATCCACGCCGGGAAGCGCAGCGGCAGGAAGAACAGGAACGGCAGCAGGCTGGTCACCCGGGCCCGCGGGAACAGGAACAGGAACGCGCCGAGGACCGCCGAGATCGCCCCGGAGGCGCCGACCAGGGACTGCTGCGAGTGGGCGTTGGCCACCGCGTAGCCCAGCAGCGCCAGGTAGCCGCAGGCGGCGTAGAAGAGGAAGAACCGGATCCGGCCCATCCGCCCCTCGGTCATCGGGCCGAAGACGTAGAGGAACAGCATGTTGCCGAGCAGGTGGACCCAGCTGCCGTGGACGAACAGGGCCGTGGCGGGCGTGAGGACGGCCCGCGGGGAGGCCGTGAACAGCTCCGCCGGGACCACCCCCCAGCGCCGGAACCAGGCGCGCTGCGCGGCGAGCAGCTCCTCGCCGGAGCCGTACGACGGATCGAGGCCCGAGGCCGGGCCGGCCAGGAAGACCAGGCAGCACACGGCCATCAGCCCGTACGTCACCGGCGCCTGCGCGCGCCGGGCCGGGCGGCCCTTTCCGGCGGCCCCGGCCGCCCGGCCCGCCCCGCTCCTCCGGCCGACGGCCGCGCTCCACTTGCGGATCATGAATACAGAGCATGACGTAACCGGACGCAACCGCACAGACCGCCTCGCCGCCGTGGACGGGCGGGCGCCGCGGACCCGGCAGGCCGTAGGGTTACGAGCCACACGCACCGGGAAGTCCGGCGCGTCACGGACACTGGAAGAAAGCGAACAGTCACGATGACGGTTCCCCTGCCGACCGACTCGACGCGGTGGCGCTGCGCGCTCTGCGGCAACCTCACCCGTTTCGACGTGACCCGCTCGTCGAAGGTGGTCGAGTACGTCCACCTCGATCTGGCCGGAGAGCCCACGGTCGAGGAGCGCGAGGTGGTCAGTGAGACCATCGAGTCGGTGCGGTGCCGCTGGTGCAACGCCGTGGACCAGGTGGAACTCGTGGACAGGCCGGGCGCCGGCTCCTGACGGGAGCGGCCCGGGCAGGGGCGGCCCCGTACCGGACCGGGGCCGCGCGGAGGCATTGGGGTAGACGGATGGCGGAGACACACGGCGGGGGGCCGGGCGACGGCGCCGCTGAGGTGCTCGACCGTCCGCTGCCCGACGGCGTGCGGCGCAGGGTCGTGCAGATCGTGTCCGACGGCTTCGGCGGGCTGACGCTCGCCGAACTGCCCGCACAGCTGCGGCAGTACGCCCGGTTCGCGCCGAACCGGCGCGCCAAGTTCGCGGGCAACGCCATGGCCGCGGCGCTGGAGACCGACCCGCTGTTCCGGCAGCGGATCGGGGAGAAGTTCAGAGAGGCCCAGCCGGAGCTGGCCGGCGCCCTCGACTCCGGCTCCCCGCCCCCGGCCGCGGACCCGCTCGACGTGGCGGCCGCGGCCTACGTACTGCGCCCCGCGGGCTGGGTGAAGCTGGTGACCGCCGCCGGCGAGGAGGCCCAGCGGGCGCACGCCGAGCGGGCCGACGAGGAGAGCCGGGCCGAGCTGGAGCGGCTGCGCGCCGAACTGGCCCGGGCCCGCGAGCACACCAGGAGCGAGACCGAGCGGCTGCGCGCCGAGCTGGACGCCGCGAAGAAGGAGGCCGAGTCCCTCCACCGCAAACTGCGTTCCGCCCTCAGCGACGTCAAGCGCGGCGAGGCGGCGCTGCGCAAGGCGCGGGCGGAGACCGACGCCGTGCGCGCCGAGAGCCAGACGCAGGTCTCCGCCGCCGAGAGCGAGACCCGGCGGCTCAAGGCGCGGCTCGGGGAGACGGAGGCCGCCCTGGAGGCCGCGCGCCGGGCGGCGCGCGAGGGGCGCAGCGTCGAGGACATGCGCGTACGGCTGCTGCTGGACACCCTGCTGGACGCCGCCCAGGGGCTGCGGCGCGAACTCGCGCTGCCGCCGGTGTCGGTGCGGCCCGCCGACACGGTCGACGCCGTCGAGCCCGGCCGGATGACGCCGAAGGACATCGCGGCCCGCGCCCTGTCGGACCACGACCCCGCCGTCCTCGACCAGCTCCTGGCGCTGCCTCAGGTGCACCTGGTCGTCGACGGCTACAACGTCACCAAGACCGGCTATCCGCAGATGCCGCTGGAGAAGCAGCGCCTGCGGCTGCTCGGCCAGCTCTCGCAGCTCGCCGCGCAGACCGGCGCCGAGGTGACGTGCGTCTTCGACGGGGCCGAACTCGCGGCGCCGGTGCTGCTGGCGCCGCCGCGCGGGGTGCGGGTGCTGTTCTCCAAGCCGGGCGTCACCGCCGACGAGCTGATCCGCCAGCTGGTGCGCGCCGAGCCGCCGGGCCGGCCGGTCGTCGTCGTCTCCACCGACCGGGAGGTGGCCGACGGCGTGGCGCGCGCGGGGGCCCGGCCGGTCGCGTCCGCGGTGCTCCTCAAGCGGCTGTCCTGAAGGTCAACGTACGGTCCGCTTGTCTGAATTGACGCGAATGTCGGGGAACGCAGCGTCAACTGGGCGTCACAGCCTGCTACTTGAGTGCGTAGAATGCAGGGTGTGACGAGATTTTTCAGCTGAGGATTTGAACTGATCACAAGAAGGTCACTAGGGTCAGGCGGCGAACCTCCGAGCGGGTGATCACTCAAAAGAAGGGTTTCACCTCCGTGGCGTCCCACCGTCGACCCAAGCAGCCCAGTCGCGCCCGCGTGACCGTGCTGACCACCGCAGCCGCCGCTGCCGTCGCCCTCAGCTCCCAGGCCGCCAACGCGGCGCCCGGCGAGAAGCCGAGCAAGGACGAGGTCAAGACCCAGGTCGACAAGCTCTACGAAGAGGCGGAGAAGGCCACCGAGAAGTACAACGGGGCCAAGGAGAAGCAGGAGAAGCTCCAGAAGGAGATCTCCACCATCCAGGACAACGTCGCCCGCGGCCAGGAGGAGCTCAACGAGCTCCGCGACGGCCTGGGGATGGCGGCCGCCTCCCAGTACCGCACCGGCAGCATCGACCCGTCGCTGCAGCTGTTCCTCTCCGCCGACCCGGACGACTACCTCGACAAGGCCTCCACGCTGGACCAGCTCAGCGGCCAGCAGGTCGAGGCGCTGAAGAAGATCCAGGTCAAGCAGCGCGACCTCGCCCAGCAGCGCGCCGAGGCGTCCGAGAAGCTCAAGGACCTCGACGCCACCCGCACCGAGCTGGGCAGGAAGAAGAAGGAGGTGCAGGGCAAGCTCGCCGCCGCGCAGAAGCTGCTCAACAGCCTCACCGCGCAGGAGAAGGCGGCCCTGGCCGCCGAGGAGCAGCGCGCCACCCGCGCCAGCGAGCGCCAGGTCCTGACCGGCTCCGCTTCCACCGCCACCGCCTCCGGCCGCGCCGCCGCCGCCTTCGCCGCCGCCCAGAGCAAGATCGGCTCGCCCTACGTCTACGGTGCCACCGGCCCCTCCTCCTACGACTGCTCGGGCCTGACCTCCTGGGCCTACGCCCAGGCCGGCGTCTCCATCCCGCGCACCTCCGAGGCGCAGTCCGGCATCGGCACCCGCATCTACTCCGTCAACGACCTGAAGGTCGGCGACCTGGTCTTCTTCTTCAACGACCTGCACCACGTGGGCCTGTACGCCGGCAACGGCCAGGTCCTGCACGCCCCCCGCACCGGGACGGTCGTGCGGTACGAGTCGATGAGCACCATCGGCGGTCCGTTCATGTGGGGCGTCCGGGTCTGACCGGCCCTCAGGGTTCCCCCGAAGCCCGCACGGTATGCCGCCCGAACGGGCGAATCACGGAAACCGTGTCCGGCCCCCCGCCCCGCCGCTGACCTGCGTCGGCGGCGGGGCGCCGGGTTTTCGCGCCGGGCCGGGGTGTTGGATCGGCGCCCCGGCACGGGGCTACTGTCTGCCGCGTTTCCCTGTCCGCCAGCGGAAGGAGCGCGGCTTCCCGTGGGGTCCCATCGCCGCCTTGTCCCGTCCGGGTCCGACCGGGGCGCCCGTGTCGCGGCCGGTCTGCTGTCCGTCGCCGCCGCCGCGCTGGGCGCCGTACCGGCCGGGGCCGCGCCGCACGAGGAGACCCGCGCCGAGGTGGACCGCCTCTACGAGGAGGCCGAGCGGGCGACCGAGGACTACAACGAGGCCGCCGAGCGCGCCGACGCCCTGCGCGCGCAGGTCCGCGTCCGGCAGGACCGGATCGCCCGGCACCAGGAGCGGGTCAACGTCCTGCGGGAGGCGCTCGGTTCGCTGGCCGGCGCCCAGTACCGCTCCGGCGGCCTCGACCCCTCCCTCGCCCTGCTGCTCTCCGCGGAGCCGGAGGACTACCTCGACAAGGCGTCCGTGCTCGACCGGATCGGCGCCCGCCAGGCCGGGGAGCTCAAGGAGCTCCGGGCGGCCCTGCGCCGGCTCGCCCAGGACCGCACGGAGGCCGCCCGCAAGCTCACCGCGCTGGACGAGAGCCGCAAGGCCGTCGCCGCCCACAAGCGGACCGTCGAGCGGAAGCTGGCCGAGGCCCGGCGGCTGCTCAACTCCCTCCCGGACGACGAGCGCGCCGCCCACGACCGCGCCTCCCGCGCCTCCCGCACGGACCTGCCCGGCCCCGCCGAGGCCGCCGCCGGCGCCGTCCCGGCCTCGGGCCGCGCGGCGGCCGCCGTCGCCGCGGCCCGCTCGGCGCTCGGCCGGCCGTACGTCTGGGGCGCCAGCGGGCCCTCCGGCTTCGACTGCTCGGGGCTGGTGCAGTGGTCGTACGCGCAGGCCGGTGTCGCCCTGCCGCGCACCTCGCAGGCCCAGGCCGGCGCCGGGCGGCGGGTGCCCCTGTCCCAGATGCGGCCCGGCGACCTGGTCGCCTACCGGGACGACGCCGGCCACATCGGCATGTACGCCGGCAACGGCCAGGTCATCCACGCGCCCTACCCCGGCGCGCCGGTGCGCTACGACCCGGTCGGCATGATGCCGATCTCCTCGGTCACCAGGGTCTGACGTCCCTCCGGCGCCGCTTCGCGCCGCGCCCGTACGATCGGGGCGTGGCTGGTCGAAGGCGGGCGTCGGTATCCGGAGCGCTGGCGCTGTGCCTGCTGCTGGTCTCCCTGGCGGGGTGCGGCGGCCGGCCCGCCGACGGTGCCGCCACGGCCGAGGTACAGCGGCTGCTGGACCGCCGGGCGGCGGCCGTCCTCGCCGGTGACGAGGCCGCCTTCGCGCGCACGGGCACCCAGGACGGCTTCGCCCGGCTGCGCGAGGTGCCGCTGGCCGCCTGGTCGTACGACGTGACCCGCCTGGAGCGAACCGGCGACACCGCCACCGCCGACGTCCGGCTGCGCTACCGCCTCGCGGGCTACGACCCGGCCCCCGCCACCGCCGGCCGCGTCCTGCGGCTGAGCCGCGGCCGGGACGGGCGGTGGCGCGTCGGTTCCGACCGGCCCGCCGCCCGGTCCGCCCGGCTGCCATGGGACCAGGGGCCGGTGCGGGTGGTCCGCGGCGCGCACGGCATCGTCCTGGGGGTCGGGCAGTCCGCCGGGACGCTGCGCGGCTTCGCCGCCCTGGTGGACCGGGCGGTGCCGGCCGTGGACGACGCCTGGGACGGGCCGTGGCCCCGGCGGGTCGTCGTGGTCGTACCGCACTCGCTCCAGGACATGGCGGGGCTGCTCGGGTCGCCCGCCTCCTCCTACCGCGGGATCGCGGCCGTCACCACCGGCGAGACGGGCGGCGGCACGAGCGCGCCAGCGGACCGGATCGTCGTCAACCCCGACGCGTACGGCCTGCTCGGCACCCTCGGCAAACAGGTCGTCCTCACCCACGAGAGCACCCACGTCGCCACCCGCGCCCACACCACCCCCGCGACCCCGCTGTGGCTGTCCGAGGGGTACGCCGACTGGGCCGCCTACCGCGGCAGCGGGCGCACGCCCGCACAGATCGCGCCGGAGCTGTCCCGCGCGGTCGCCGCCGGGCAGGTGCCGGACGCGCTGCCCGTGGACGGGGACTTCGGCTTCACGGGGGACGCCGACGAGCTGGCGCGCGCCTACGAGGCCGGGTGGACGGCGTGCCGGATGATCGCCGAACGCTGGGGCGAGGCGGAACTGGGCGCGTTCTACCGCGCCGTGGGCGCGCACGAGCGGCGCGAGGGCGCGGTGGAGGAGGCGATGGCGCGGGTGCTGGGGACGTCGCCGGAGGAATTCACGGCGCGGTGGCGGGACTACGTGCGCTCGCGGCTGGGCTGATCCAGCTCGGCGAGGGCCTCCCGCAGCCAGGCGCGTTCGGCCTTCCCCGTGGCCCGGGCCACCCGCAGCACACCCTGCCGGAACAGGTCGCCGGCCTCCTCCGCCCGCACGGGCCGTCCGTCCTCGTGGAAGAAGCTCGTGGGCTCTTCCAGGAACTCCAGGCGGCGGCGCAGCACCGCGGCCTGGGCGCGCCGGTCGGGCAGGTGGCGCAGGAAGGCGAGGAGCGTGTTGAAGCGCGTCTGGTCGGTGATCTCCACCTCCTTCGGGTGGCGCAGCCGCTCCAGCAGGTCCTGCCGGCCCCGGTCGGTGAGGGAGAGGATGCGGCGCGGGGCGGCACCGCTGCCCGGTTCCGTGTGCTGGTCGAGCGCGCCCGCCTTCACCAGGCGGGTGATCGCCGGGTACAGCGCGCCGTCGCTGACCGGGCGGACGTGGCCGCTGAGCGCCTTGATGCGCTCCTTCAACTCGTAACCGTGCAGGGGGCCTTCGGCCAGAAAGCCCAGGATCGACAGCTCCAGCATGCGGGCCGGTCCTCTCCTCGCCCGGCACGTCCTTGCCGGGCACTTGTGGGCGGGGTGCACTCATGGTACCTCTTTCCGAGCTACCTCTAATCGAGGTAGCTCGTTTCGAGCTTTCCCTCCGAGGTTCCAGGGGTCCCGCCCGTGCACGCCCACCGCAGACAACTCGTCGCGCTCGCCCACCCCGTCTACGTCTCGCTGCTGGCCTCCGTCGCCGCCGGGATCATCAACACCGTCTGGGTCTCCCGGCTCGGCGGCCCGGCCGTCGCCGCCGTGGCCGTGGCGACCAACACCGAGAACGTGCTGCTCGGCATCGCCCTGGTCTTCGCCTCCGGCACGACCGTGCTGGTCGCGCACGCCCGCGGGGCCCGCGATCCGGGTGCGGTCCGGGCCGCGGTGCGCGGTGGCTGGGCGCTGTGCGCGCTGGTCACGCCGGTGGTCGTGGCGGGCGGGCTGCTGCTGCGCGAGCCGCTGGCCCGGCTGGTGCTGGGCGGTGGCGAGGGCGCCGCGACGTCGCTCGCCGCCGCCTACTTCGCGATCTCCCTGCCGGGCACGGCCGTCTTCTTCGCCCAGCAGCTCGTCGACGGCGTCTTCAAGGGAGCCGGGGACACCCGGACCCCGATGCGGCTCGCGCTGCTGGCGAACGGGCTGATCCTGGTGTGCGACCCGTTCTTCGTGCATGCCTGGGGCGTGCGGGGCGCCGCCGCCTCCACCGTGCTGTGCCGCTGCGTGGCCCTCGCCGCGGGGCTGCTCGCGCTGCGGCGCAACGCCCTGCTCAGGGCCTGTGCCAAGGTCCGGCCGGCCGAGGGGACCGGTGCCGCGCTGCGCCGGACGCTGCGCACCGGCCTGCCGATGTCGGCCGACTTCACCGTGCGGCAGGCCGGCGCGCTGGCGCTGGTGGCGATCGTGGCGCGGATCGGGGTGACCGCGGTGGCCGCGTACGCGATCGCCTACAAGGTGATGTACGTCGCCACCATGGCCTTCTACGCCGTGCGCCAGGCCGCCTCCATCCACACCGCGCACACCCGGGGCGCCGGGCAGGACCAGCGGTGGGCCATCGGGCGGCAGGCCGTGCTCGTCTCCGGCACGGCCGGTCTCGCGGCGGCCGTGCTGCTGGGCGCCGCCGCCCCGTGGCTCATGGCCGCCTTCGGCGCCGGGCCCGCCGTCGCCCGTGAGGGCGTGCTGTTCCTGCGCTGCGCCGGCCCCTATCTGCTCCTCATGGCCTGCTGCATCGCGCTCGGCGGGGTCTTCGAGGGCGCCGGCCGGGCGGACGTCCTGCTCCGGGTGACCCTGCTGGGCACGGCGGTGCAGCCGGTGCTGGCGTACGGGCTGTCGGGGCTCGGGCTGCCGGGGATCTGCCTGGCGCTGGCGCTGGCCATGGCGGTGCAGTGCGCGGCGGCCGGGGCGCTGGCGTGGCGGAGCCGGGATCAGGAGGAGACCGGGGCCTGCCGGGCGCGGGCGGTCTGAACGGGCAGGGGCGCGGGCGTCCGGCGCGGTACCGTCCGGCGCCACAGCGCGCGGGCCGCGGTGAGCGCGGCGGCCACCAGCAGGCCGTTGCGGACGAACAGCAAGGCGATGCCGAGCGGATCGCCGGCGACGACGTGCGCGAACCAGACGGGGAACTCCAGCACCGTCACGGCGCTCGCCGCCAGCACCAGGCCGGCCGGCAGCCGCATCCGGCTTGCGCGGAAGGAGAGGCACACCGCCGCCAGCCCGATCAGCCACACCAGGTACTGCGGGCTGATGACCCTGCTGGTGACCGTGAACATCAGCACCGCCGTGAACGCGGCGTCGGCGAGCGTGTGCACCGTGAACCGCCGCGCCCGCAGCCGCCACAGCAGCAGCCAGCCGAAGGCCGCCGCCGTCAGCGCCAGGGCGGCCGTGCTCACCACGCCGACGTACGGGCCGAGGAACTCCACCGAGCCGTAGTGGAGCCGCACCTCGCCCTCCCAGCCGGCGTGCCGGGCCACGTGGAAGACCAGCCCGCCCAGCGACTCCACCTCCGTGCCCCGGTCCCGCTGGAAGGCCAGGAACGCGAACGCCCCGGGCATCGCCAGCGCGAACAGGGCCGCGAGCGCCGCGCCGGTCACCGCGGCGCAGGCCCAGGGGCCGCGCCGGCGGTCGCCGAGCAGCAGCAGCGCCGGCCACACCTTCAGCAGCGCCCCCAGGGCCACCAGGGCCCCGGCCACCCGGGGGTGCCGGGCGGCGGCGAGCAGCGCGGCCACCGCCACCGCGGTGACCATCACGTCGTAGCGCGCGTACACCGTCGGCCCCAGCAGGGGGACGCCCGCCACCCACACCCAGGCGCCGCGCGGCGTCCCGCCGGACCGCCGGCCCGCGCGCGTCAGCAGGGCGAGGACGGCCAGGTCGGCCAGGCAGGCGAGGACGAAGAAGGCGGTCGCGTAGCCGAGGAACGGCAGGAGCGCCGGGGAGAGGACCGCGAGGGCGGCGGCCGGGGGGTACTGCCAGGTGACGTCGGCCAGCGGAAACGTTCCGGTGCGCAGGACGTCGTACCAGCCCCGGTAGATGACGGAGACGTCGCCGGTGACGTCCGGGCCCGGGAAGACGTACACCTTGAACACGAACAGCAGCAGGACCAGCCTGGTCGCGGCCCAGGCCGCCAGGAGAGGCGCCGGGGACCGCCTCGGGTTCGTCGTCTCCACCTGCTCCCTGCCTCTTCGCGCGCCGCCGATGGGCCCATGATGACCCGGCCGGCCGCGAGCGGCCACAGGCCCGGCCGGGGCCCGCCGCGCGCCGGGGGGTTCGGTAGGGTCGGCGGCGATGCACAAGACCCTGATCGTGACCAACGACTTCCCGCCGCGGCCGGGCGGCATCCAGGCGTTCCTGCACAACATCGCGCTGCGCCTGGACCCGCAGCGGCTGGTGGTCTACGCCTCCACCTGGAAACGGAGCCGCGAGGGCGTCGAGGCGACCGCCGCCTTCGACGCCGAGCAGCCCTTCACCGTCGTACGGGACGCCACGACGATGCTGCTGCCGACGCCCGGGGCGACCCGGCGGGCCGTCGGGCTGCTGCGCGAGCACGGGTGCACGTCCGTGTGGTTCGGGGCGGCGGCGCCGCTCGGGCTCATGGCGCCCGCGCTGCGCCGGGCGGGCGCCGAGCGGATCGTGGCCACCACCCACGGGCACGAGGCGGGCTGGGCCCAGCTGCCCGCCGCGCGGCAGCTGCTGCGGCGGATCGGGGAGTCCACGGACACGATCACCTACCTCGGCGAGTACACCCGGTCGCGGATCGCCGGCGCGCTCAGTGCCGAGGCCGCCGGGCGGATGGTGCAGCTGCCGCCCGGCGTGGACGAGAAGACCTTCCACCCGGACTCGGGCGGTGACGAGGTGCGGGCGCGGCTGGGGCTGACCGACCGGCCCGTGGTGGTGTGCGTCTCGCGGCTGGTGCCGCGCAAGGGACAGGACACGCTGATCCGGGCCATGCCCCGGATCCTGGCCGCCGAGCCCGACGCCGTGCTGCTGATCGTCGGCGGCGGGCCCTACGAGAAGGAGCTGCGCCGGCTCGCGCGGGAGACCGGCGTCGCCGGCTCCGTCCGCTTCACCGGCTCCGTGCCCTGGGAGGAACTGCCCGCCCACTACGGCGCCGGGGACGTGTTCGCCATGCCGTGCCGCACCCGGCGCGGCGGGCTGGACGTCGAGGGGCTCGGGATCGTCTATCTGGAGGCATCGGCCACCGGGCTGCCCGTCGTCGCCGGCGACTCCGGCGGGGCGCCGGACGCGGTGCTGGACGGCGAGACCGGCTGGGTGGTGCGCGGCGGCGTGCCCGAGGAGGCCGCCGAGCGGATCGTCACCCTGCTCGGCGACGCGGAACTGCGCCGCCGGATGGGGGAGCGGGGGCGGGCCTGGGTCGAGGAGAAGTGGCGGTGGGACCTGCTGGCGGACCGGCTGAAGACGCTGCTGTGAGCCGGGTGCGGGGTCGCCGGCCCCGCATCGCCCGCGGCACGTTCGCGCTCGTGGCGCCGTTGGCGGCCACGCCGTGTCGGTCCCGTATCGCCCGCGGGCCCGCTCGCGCTCGTGGCGTGACGGCCCCGCACCGCGTCCGCGGGCGCGCTACTTCGCGTAGATCGCCTCGATCTCGTGCGCGTAGTCCTTCGCCACCACGTTCCGCTTCAGCTTCAGCGACGGCGTCAGGTGTCCCGACTCCTCCGTGAACTGGTGCGGCAGGATGCGGAACTTGCGCACCGACTCCGCCTTCGACACCGCCGCGTTGCCGTCGTCGACCGCCGCCTGCACCGCCGCGAGCAGGTCCGGGTCCTCGCTCAGCGACGCCGCCGTGGAACCGGCCGGCTTGCCGTGGTCGGCGGCCCAGCGGGCGAGGAATTCCTCGTCGAGGGTGATCAGCGCGCCCACGAACGGCCGCCCGTCGCCGACCACCATGCACTCCGCGACCAGCGCGTGTGCGCGGATGCGGTCCTCGATCACGGCCGGGGCGACGTTCTTGCCGCCCGCTGTGACGATGATCTCCTTCTTGCGGCCGGTGATGCTCAGATAGCCGTCCTCGTCGAGGGTGCCGAGGTCACCGGTGTGGAACCAGCCGTCGGCGAGGGCCTCCTCGGTCGCGCCCGGGTTGTTCCAGTACTCCTTGAACAGGTGCTCGCCGTGCAGCAGCACCTCCCCGTCGTCCGCGATGCGCACCACCGAGCCCGGCAGCGGCTGCCCGACCGTGCCGATCTTCGGCCGGTCCCAGGGGTTGAAGGCGGTGGCCGCGCAGGACTCGGTCAGGCCGTAGCCCTCCAGGACGGTGAAGCCGATGCCGCGGAAGAAGTGCCCGAGGCGCTCGCCCAGCGGGGCGCCGCCGGAGATGGCGTACTCGCCGCGCCCGCCGAGGACCGCGCGCAGCTTGCCGTAGACGAGCTTGTCGAAGACCCAGTGCCGCAGCCTCAGGCCGAGCGAGGGGCCGGACGGGGTGTCCAGCGCCTTGCTGTAGGCGATCGCCGTGTCCGCCGCCTTGTCGAAGATCTTGCCCTTGCCCTCGGCCTGCGCCTTGGCGCGCGCCCCGTTGTAGACCTTCTCGAAGACCCGCGGCACGCCGAGGATCAGCGTCGGCCGGAACGAGGCCAGCTCGTCGGTGAGGTTCCTGATGTCCGGGACGCAGCCCAGCTTGATCGGCGCGATCATCGGCGCGACCTGCACCAGCCGGCCGAAGACGTGCGCGAGCGGCAGGAAGAGCAGCACGCTGCACTCGCCGGTGCGGAACAGCGGACGCAGCCGCTCCACGACGTTGCCGCACTCGGCGAAGAAGCTGCGGTGGGTGAGCACACAGCCCTTGGGGCGGCCGGTGGTGCCGGAGGTGTAGACGATGGTCGCCGGATCGTCGGCCTTGGCGGCCGAGCTGCGCTCCTCGACCGTCTCGTCCGTGACGTCCCGGCCGAGCCGCCCGAGCTCCTCCACCGCCCCGTCCTCGATCTGCCACACGTGCTTGAGGCCGGGCAGCCGCTCGCGCACCGACTCCACGGCCGCGGCGTGCTCCGCCGACTCCACGACGCAGGCGGTCGCGCCGGAGTCGCCGAGGATCCACTGCACCTGCTCCGGCGAGCTGGTCTCGTACACCGGCACGGTGACCGCGCCCGCGCTCCAGATCGCGAAGTCCAGCAGCGTCCACTCGTAGCGGGTGCGGGACATCAGCCCCACCCGGTCGCCCGGCTGCACCCCGGCGGCGATCAGGCCCTTGGCGGCGGTCCGCACCTCGGCGAGGAACGCGCGCGCGGTCACGTCCTGCCAGGCACCGCCCGACTTGCGGGCGATCACGGCGACGTCGGGGTGCTGCGCGGCGTTTCTGCGGACGATGTCGGTCAGATTTCCGTCCGCGGGGACCTCGTACAAGGCCGGAAGGCTGAACTCGCGCAAGACTGCTGCTCCTCATAGGGCGCCGGCGCCACGACGTTGTGTGATGCGACGGTGCGGTCCAAGGCTCGGGCTGGTGCTCGGGGGATCACCTGCCGATTCGCAGCGCGAAACCCTGAGCACGACTGGACTGCCCGGACGTTACCCGTCGGTATGGCGTCTCCGACAGGGGGTCCCCGGGAGATGTTCGCTGCGTCACACGGGTGGGGTTTCCCGACGCGCACAGTAGTCCACGTATGGACCAACCAGCCAGTAACCGCAGGTGAGGCCGCCACTGTTCACGGTTGCCGCACACACTTACGCTGGATCGCCATGGCACCGACACCCTCCGGCAACCCGTCCGTGCGCGTCCACGTCGTCAGCGACGTGCACGGCAACGCCCGCGACCTGGCCCGCGCCGGCGAGGGCGCCGACGCCCTCGTCTGTCTCGGGGACCTCGTCCTCTTCCTCGACTACGCCGACCACGCGCGCGGCATCTTCCCCGACCTGTTCGGCGTGGAGAACGCCGACCGCATCGTCGAGCTGCGCACCGCCCGCCGCTTCGCCGAGGCGCGGGAGTTCGGGGCCCGGCTGTGGGCGGGCATCGACGGCGACCGGGACGCCGTCGTGGAGAAGGCGGTGCGCAAGCAGTACGCCGAGCTGTTCGCCGCCTTCCCCACCCCTACGTACGCCACCTACGGCAACGTCGACATGCCGCACCTGTGGCGGGAGTACGCCCGCCCCGGCACGACCGTCCTGGACGGGGAGCGGGTGGAGATCGGCGGCCGGGTCTTCGGCTTCGTCGGCGGCGGCCTGCGCACCCCGATGCGGACGCCGTACGAGATCTCCGACGAGGAGTACGCGGCCAAGATCGAGGCGGTCGGCGAGGTCGACGTGCTGTGCACGCACATCCCGCCGGAGGTGCCGGAGCTGGTGTACGACACGGTGGCGCGGCGCTTCGAGCGGGGCAGCCGGGCGCTGCTGGACGCCATCCGCCGCACCCGGCCGAAGTACGCGCTGTTCGGGCACGTGCACCAGCCGCTGGCGCGGCGCATGCGGATCGGGGCGACCGAGTGCGTCAACGTCGGGCACTTCGCGTCGACGGGGAAGCCGTGGGTGCTGCGGTGGTGAGCCCCGGCGGCCCGGAGGGCGGTGCGGGCTTCGGCGGGCCGGAGGGTGGTGCGGCTTTGGCGGGCCGGGTGGGCGGGCCGGGGTGACCTCGGCCCCGCCCGTGCGCGGTAGCCTTCACGCTGCACACACGTGCGTACACCACTGCACCACCGGCCCGCATCTGGAGGAGCCACGGCGATGGCGGAACACACCAGCTCGAGCATCACCATCGAGGCGGCACCGGCCGACGTCATGGGAGTGATCGCCGACTTCGCCCGCTACCCCGACTGGACCGGCGAGGTGAAGGAGGCCGAGGTCCTCAAGGCCGACGAGCGGGGCCGCGCCGAGCAGGTCCGCCTCGTCATGGACGCCGGCGCCATCAAGGACGACCAGACGCTGGCCTACACCTGGACCGGCGACCACGAGGTCTCCTGGACGCTGGTGAAGTCCCAGATGCTGCGCTCGCTCGACGGCTCCTACCTGCTGAAGCCGGCCGGCGAGGGCGCCACCGAGGTCACCTACCGGCTGACCGTCGACGTCAAGATCCCGATGCTCGGCATGATCAAGCGGAAGGCCGAGAAGGTCATCATCGACCGGGCCCTGGCGGGGCTGAAGAAGCGCGTGGAGTCGGGCGCGCGGTAGCCGCCCCGGTCCGCGGACGGTGCCCGCGGGTACCGTTCACCCCCATGCGCACCATCCTGATCACGGGCCCGGGCGGCAGCGGTCGTACGACCGTCGCGGCCGCCACCGCACTGGCCGCCGCCCGTGAGGGCACCCGCACCCTCCTGCTCGGCGCCGACCGCGACGACACCCTCGGCGCCGCCCTCGGGACCCCGACCGGCCCCGGCCCGGTCTCCGCCGCGCCGCACCTCACCGTCTGGCGGCCCGACCCCGCCCAGGGCTTCCGCGACGACCTCGCCGCCCTCCAGGACCGCGCCGCCTCCGCCCTCGACCTGCTCGGCGCCGCCCGCCTCGACCCCGAGGAACTCACCCCGCTGCCCGGCGCCGAGGAACTCGCCCTGCTGCGCGCCCTGCGCGACGGCGCCCTCGCCGAACGGCACGACCTGCTCGTCGTCGACCTCCCGGCCGCCCCGCGCGCCCTCGCCCTGCTCGCCCTGCCCGAGGAACTGCGCCGCTACCTGCGCCGGCTGCTGCCGCCCGAACGTCAGGCGGCCCGCGCCCTGCGCCCCGTCCTCGGCCGCCTCGCCGGCGTCCCCCTCCCCGCCGAGTCGCTGTACGAGGCCGCCGCCCGCTGGGACACCGAACTCGCCGCCGCCGAGGCGGTCCTCGCCGACCGCTCCACCGCCGTCCGGCTGGTCGCCGAACCCGGCCCCGCCGGCGCCGACGCCGTCCGCGCCACCGCCCTCGGCCTCGCCCTGCGCGGCCTGCCCGTCGAGGCGCTCGTCGCCAACCGGGTCCTGCCCGAGGACGCCCCCGCCGGCGGCTGGCTCGCCGGGCCCGTCGCCCAGCAGCGCAAGACCCTGGAGGAGTGGCAGGAGACGTACGACGTCCACCGCGTCGCCCACCTCGGGCGCGACCCGCGCGGGGCGGACGACCTCGCCGCGCTCGCCGTGCCCGGCGTCACCGCGCGGACGCGCCCGGTGGAGTGGCCCGTCGCCGACCGGCTCGCCGAGGACGGCGTGCTCGTCTGGCGCATCCCGCTGCCCGGCGCCCGGCGCGAGGAACTCGACCTGGTGCGGCGCGGCGACGAACTGGTCGTCGCCGCCGGGCCGCTGCGCCGGATCGTCCCGCTGCCGTCGGCGCTGCGCCGCTGCACCGTCGACGGGGCCGCCCTGCGCGACGGCGAGCTGAAGGTCCGCTTCGCCCCCGACCCCGCGCTGTGGCCGCGGACCCGGTGAACCGCCCGCCCCCGTTCGGGTAACGTCGGAGGGACGAACCGTGGCCGGGCCGCACCCGTGCCGCCGGACGCCGGACGAGCCGCGGCCGGTCACGGCCGGCCGCCGTCAGCCGCAGTCAGGAGTGCCGTCATGAGCGAAGAGCTCCCCCCGTCCGACGCCGCCCGGGACGAGCCGGCCGATGAGACGGGACTCCCCCCTGCCCAAGCGGCGTCACGGCCCCGGGAGAGGACGGCCGACGCCGACGCGTGGGCCACGGCCTGCGCCGAGGACCTGGAGGCCGAGAAGGCCCGCCGCCGTGCCCGGAACGGGCCGCCGCCCGGGTCGGCGGCCGAGGAGCTGCGCAAGCTCGTCGACACCGTCGCCGACAAGCTGTCCGGGCTCCAGTCACCCCTGCTCGGCGCGGTCGCCGGGCCCGCCGCCCAGCAGGTGGTCCGGCAGGTCGTCCAGCAGGCCAAGGCCGCCGTGGAGCCGGTCATCGAGCGCAATCCGGACGTCTTCGACCACCTGGCGGCGGCCGGCGGCGAACTGCTCGCCGCCTACCGCTCCGCCGTCCAGGCCCAGGAGCGGCGCTGGACCGCCGGCCGTGACGAGAACCCGGACGAGCGGGGCGAGCGGGGCGAGCGCCGCGACGGCGGCGAGGGGACCGGCCCGGGACAACGCATCGACCTGGACTGACGGTCCCGCGGAAGGGTCCCCCCGGGCCGCCGGGCCCGCCCGCATGCGGACGACCGACCGGTCACCCACGGCGGGGCCTCGGGTACGGTTGGCCGTAGCGGGGCTCGACCGAAACTGAGGGATTCATGGGACTCACCATCGGCGTCGACATCGGCGGCACGAAGATCGCGGCCGGCGTGGTCGACGAGGAAGGCAACATCCTCTCGACCTTCAAGGTGCCGACCCCGGGCACGTCCGAGGGCATCGTGGACGCCATCGCCTCCGCGGTGGAGGGGGCGCGCGCGGGGCACGAGATCGTCGGCGTGGGCATCGGCGCCGCCGGCTACGTCAACCGCCAGCGCTCCGAGGTCTACTTCGCGCCCAACATCGACTGGCGCAACGAGCCGCTGAAGGAGAAGGTCGAGGCCCGCGTGGGCCTCCCCGTCGTCGTGGAGAACGACGCCAACGCGGCGGCCTGGGGCGAGTACAAGTTCGGTGCCGGCAAGGGCCACCGGAACGTCATCTGCATCACGCTCGGCACCGGCCTCGGCGGCGGCATCATCATCGGCAACAAGCTGCGCCGCGGCCACTTCGGCGTGGCCGCCGAGTTCGGCCACATCCGCATGGTGCCCGACGGCCTGCTGTGCGGCTGCGGCTCGCAGGGCTGCTGGGAGCAGTACGCCTCCGGCCGCGCCCTCGTGCGGTACGCCAAGCAGCGCGCCAACGCCACCCCCGAGCAGGCCGACGTGCTGCTGGGCCTGGGCGACGGCACCCCCGACGGCATCGAGGGCAAGCACATCTCCATGGCCGCCCGGCAGGGCTGCCCGGTCGCCGTCGACTCCTACCGCGAGCTGGCCCGCTGGGTCGGCGCGGGCCTGGCCGACCTGGCCTCCCTGTTCGACCCGTCCGCCTTCATCGTCGGCGGCGGCCTGTCCGACGAGGGCGAGCTGGTCCTCGGCCCGATCCGCAAGTCGTACAAGCGCTGGCTGGTCGGCGGCAACTGGCGTCCGGTGGCCGACGTGCTGGCCGCGCAGCTCGGCAACAAGGCCGGTCTGGTCGGCGCGGCGGACCTGGCGCGGGAGCCCGACCCGATCATGTGACACGTGACGTGATACATGTCGCGCACGCGCGTTCCCGCCCGTGCGCCCGCGTCCACGCCCGCGCCCGCGCCCGCCGTCCCTGTCCGGGGACGGCGGGCGCGGGCGTATCTTGATCGTCATGGCGAACGCGACCGAGTTGCTCCCCGGCTCCCGCACGGACGGCGACGGTTCCGCCGTCGTCCGCGTCCTCGGCTACAACATCCGCTCGATGCGCGACGACACCGGCGCCCTCGCCCGGGTGATCGCCGCCTGCGCCCCGGACCTCGTCCTGGTGCAGGAGGCGCCCCGCTTCTTCCGCTGGCGCAAGAAGCTGGCCCGGCTCGCCGCCGCGTCGGGGCTGGTCGTCCTCACCGGCGGGGCCACGGCCGCCGGGCCGGCGATCCTGTGCTCCCTGCGGGCGACCGTCGAACGCACCGAGGACGTGCTGCTGCCGCTCACCCCGGGCCTGCACCGGCGGGGCTTCGCGACGGCCGTCGTCCGCTTCGCGGGCGCCCGGCTCGGCGTGCTCAGCTGCCACCTGTCGCTGCAGAGCGAGGAGCGGTACGCCCAGGGCGGGGCGCTCCTCGACCGGCTCGCCGGGATGGGCGTGGAGCACGTGATCGCGGGCGGCGACCTGAACGAGCGGCCCGGCGGGCGCACGTTCCGCCGCCTCGCCGGGGAGCTGCGGGACTGCTGGGAAGCGGCGCCCTGGGGCGGCGAGTACACCTCCACCCCCGCCGACCCCCACCAGCGCATCGACGCTCTCTTCGCCTCCCCGGGCATCGAGGTCCTGGGCTGCGGCGTGCCCCTGGACCTGCCGGGGGTGACGGAGGCCGACCTGCGCGCGGCCACGGACCACCTGCCGGTGCTGGCCGCGCTCAGGGTCCCCGCCGCGTAGGGAACGCGGGGACCGGCGGGCGGCGGGGGTGCCGTGGTCGAAGGCCCCGCCGGGTGGGGGACCGGGGGAGGCCGGCGGGCGACGGGGGTGCCATGGGCGCAGGCTCCGCCGCGTGCGGGACCGGGGAGGACGGCGGGCGTGCCGTCACCGGGCCCTCCGCCGCGCGGGGACCGGGCGGAGCCGGGCGCGGCCGGGCGTGACTGGGGGAGGAGGAGGGGCGGGCGTGGCCAGGCGGGACCGGTGCCCGGGTCAGACCACCGCTCCCCGCCCCGGGTCGTCGCCGTCCTCGTCGTCGGTGCGCATCCGGGCCACCAGCGTGGCGAAGCCGCCCAGGAAGCCGCCGATGCCGAGCGTCGCCAGCCACCAGGTCATGTCCCAGCGCAGCAGCACCGCCGCCAGCAGCAGCAGCGGACCGCCGATCACCGCCAGCCAGGCGAACTTGGCGGTGGCGTCGGCCTGCGGCAGCGGCGGCGGCTCCGGCGGTACGAAGTGGCCCTCTTCGTCCTCGTCGAAGTCGTCGTCGGACGGCTCGGCCGGCGAGTAGTCGCGCGGGCCGACGCCGGGCGCGAAAGAGACCGAACTGCCGAGCGGCGCGGCCGGCGAGGGTCTGTCCTCCGCCGGCTTCACCGGCTCGTCGTCGTTGGCCGTGGCCTCCAGCAGCGCCAGGTCCTCCACCGACTTGAACGGCTTGGCGCCCGGCGGGTCCGGCGGCTCCTCGCCGTACCCGGCGACGATGGCCGCCCAGGCCGCGTCCTCGTCGAAGGGCACGCTCTGCTCCTCGGGCCCGGGCTTCTCCCGGGCCCCGTTCTCGCGGTCTTCGCGGTCTTCGCGGTCCTCACGCTCGAAGCCGTGCTCAGCCACCCGCCCTCACCCCTTCCTCGCCGAGACCGGGTTCCGCCGCCCCGACGGCGCCGGGCGCGAGCCTGCCGATGAACGCGGCGCTCTCCTCGAAGATCCGCTCGGCGTCATGGTCCAACGTCGCCACGTGGTAGCTCTGTTCCAGCAGGATCTCCGTCACGTCCGTCGACGAGACGCGGCTCAGGATGCGCGCGGAGTCGGCCGGCGGCACCACGTGGTCCTGCGGGCTGCGCAGGAGCAGCAGCGGCTGGGTGACCTGCGGCAGCTCACCGTCGACGAGGCGGAAGAACGCGCGCAGCGAGTGGGCCGCGTGCAGCGGCACCCGGTCGTAGCCGAGCTCGGCGCCGCCCGGCCGGGCGATGTCGCCGGCGACGCCCTTCGTCGTCCGGACGAGGTGGCGGGCGAGGGGCAGGGCGTACGCGGACAGGCCGTGCACCTTGTTCGCCGGGTTGACGACCATCACGCCGGCGACCGCGTCCCCGTGCTTCGCGGCCAGCCGCAGCGCCAGGGCGCCGCCCATGGACAGACCGGCCACGAAGACCCGCGCGCAGCGCTCGCGCAGGGCACGCAGCTCGCGGTCCACCTCCGCGTACCAGTCCTGCCAGCCGGTGGGCTGCATGTCCTCCCAGCGCGTGCCGTGCCCCGGCAGCAGCGGCAGGGCGACGGTCAGACCGCGCGCGGCGAGGTACTCCGCCCAGGGGCGCAGCGACTGCGGGGAACCGGTGAAGCCGTGGCAGAGCAGGACGCCGGCCTCCCCGCCCTCGTGGCGGTACGGCTCGGCTCCGGGGAGGACCGGCACCTTTCGGTCTCCTCTTCGTGTGGACGTGAAGGATCGTGTGGGTGTGGAGGGGCTGGCACGTCGTCTGTTCAGGACGGGACGGGCACGCCGCCGGTTGCAGGTACTTCACCGTACGCGACCGCACTGACACCGACCAGGGCCGTCGGCCCCTTCGGGCGGCGGACCGGGTTAAGGTCTGTTCGACACACACAGGAGGCACTCGGTTGTTGTACGGCGCGATGAAGGTCACCGTCGGGGGGCCGCTCAAGCTTGCCTTCCGCCCCTGGGTGGAGGGCCTGGAGAACGTCCCCGCCGCCGGCCCCGCGATCCTGGCCAGCAACCACCTGTCGTTCTCCGACTCCTTCTTCCTGCCCGCCGTCCTGGACCGCAAGGTCACCTTCATCGCCAAGGCCGAGTACTTCACCACGCCCGGCGTCAAGGGCCGGCTGACCGCCGCGTTCTTCAAGGGCGTCGGCCAGCTCCCGGTGGACCGCTCCGGCGCGCGCGGCGCCGGTGAGGCCGCGATCAGGAGCGGCATCGAGGTCCTGGAGCGCGGCGAGCTGTTCGGCATCTATCCCGAGGGGACCCGCTCGCCCGACGGGCGCCTGTACCGCGGCAAGCCCGGCGGCCTCGCGCGCGTGGCGCTCGCCACGGGCGCCCCCGTCATCCCGGTCGCCATGATCGACACCGAGAAGATCCAGCCGCCGGGGAAGATCGTCCCGAAGCTGATGCGCCCGGGCATCCGCATCGGCAAGCCCCTCGACTTCACCCGCTACCAGGGCATGGAGCACGACCGCTTCGTGCTCCGCGCGGTGACCGACGAGGTCATGTACGAGATCATGAAGCTCTCCGGCCAGGAGTACGTCGACATGTACGCGACCGCCATGAAGCGGCAGCTCGCGGAGGCGGCGAAGGCCGAGAAGGAGGCGGGCAAGGCGGCGAAGGCCGCGTTCGCCCAGGCCGAGAAGGACCAGGCGGAGAAGGAAAAAGCGGAGAAGGACGGCGCGGGGAAGAACGGCGCGGGGAAGAACGGCGCGGGGAAGAACGGCGCGGAGTAGGAAAGCGCGGAGAAGGAGCGGCCCCGGTCCCACGCGGGACCAGGGCCGGGGGTGGGGGACATGGCCAGGCGCGAGTCGGTCAGGAGAATGTCGGTCGAGCAGCCGCTGTGGCACGCGCTCACCGGCTACCGGGTGCTCACGATGCTGTACGCCATCGGCCTGTTCGCCACCGCGTACGACGCGTTCACCCGCCCCTGGCTGGCGGTGGCCTACTACGCCGTGCTGTCGGTGTGGACGCTGGCCACCCTCCCGAAGGTCGCGAACGCGGCGAGCTGCACCAAGCGGTTCCTCGCCGCCGACCTGACCCTCGCCCTCACCGGCATCCTGCTCACCCCCCTCGCCGACGCCCCCGAGCGGATCACGGCCGGCGGCCCGACCCTGCCGTCGATCTGGACCGCGGGGTCCGTCCTGGCCTTCGCCATCAAGGGCGGCTGGCGCTGGGCGGCCCTTGCCTCCACCCTCGTCGCCGCCGCCAACCTGATCGAGCGCGGTACCCCGGCCCGCGACACCGTGCACAACGTGATCCTCGTCTGGGTCGCCTCCATCGCCATCGGGTACGTCGTCGAGGTCGCCCGCGCCTCCGAGCGCACCCTCGCCCGCGCCCTGGAGATCGAGGCGGCGACCAGGGAACGGGAGCGTCTCGCCCGGGACATCCACGACAGCGTGCTCCAGGTGCTGGCGATGGTGCAGCGCCGGGGCGCCGTCCTCGGGGGCGAGGCGGCCGAGCTGGGACGCCTCGCCGGCGAGCAGGAGGTGGCGCTGCGCACGCTGGTCTCCGGTGGTGTGGTGCCCGTCTCCCGGGTGCCGGAGGACGCCGTCGGGGGGACCGGCGTACGGGCTGCCGAGGACAGTGGCGGGGACGGCCCCGTCGACCTGCGCGCCCTGCTCGCCCCGTACGCCGGCTCGCGCGTCAGCCTCGCCGAGCCCGGGGCGCTCGTCCCGCTGGCCCCGGTCGCGGCCCGCGAGGTCGCCGCTGCCGTGGGAGCCGCCCTGGACAACGTCCGCAGGCACGCCGGGGAGCACGCGCGCGCGTGGATCCTGGTCGAGGACGAACCGGACGAGGTGATCGTCACCGTCCGGGACGACGGGCCCGGCATCCCGGAGGGCCGGCTGGCGCAGGCCGAGGGCGAGGGGCGGCTGGGGGTGGCCCTGTCGATCCGCGGGCGGCTGCGCGACCTGGGCGGCAGCGCGGAGCTGATCTCGGTGCCGGGGCAGGGGACGGAAGTGGAACTGAAGGTCCCCAAGAACGCGAAGGACGCGAAGGACGCGAAGGACGCGAAGGACGCGAAGAACGCGAAGAACGCGAAGGACGTGAACGACGCGAAGGACGCACGGGGAAAGGCGGAGCGGTGATGACGGAGACCACGCAGGACCGGCCGGACGGGCAGGATCGGCAGGACGGGCTGGACGGGCTGGACGGGCAGGACGGGCGGGACCGGCAGGACACGATCACGGTGATGGTGGTCGACGACCACCCCATGTGGCGCGACGCCGTCGCCCGCGACCTGGCCGAGTCCGGCTTCGAGGTGGTCGCCACCGCGGGCGACGGCGACCAGGCCGTGCGCCGCGCCAAGGCCACCGCGCCGGACGTCCTCGTGCTCGACCTGAACCTGCCCGGCAAGCCCGGCGTGCAGGTCTGCAAGGAGGTCGTGGCCGCCGACCCGAAGGTGCGCGTCCTGGTGCTGTCGGCGAGCGGCGAGCACGCGGACGTGCTGGAGGCGGTGAAGTCGGGCGCCACCGGCTACCTGCTGAAGTCGGCCTCCACCCAGGAGCTGCAGGACGCGGTGCGCCGCACCGCCGCGGGCGACCCGGTGTTCACCCCGGGCCTGGCCGGGCTGGTCCTCGGCGAGTACCGCCGGCTCGCCTCCGAACCGGCGCCCGCACCGGACACCGACACCCCCAGGGCACCGCGGCTGACCGAGCGGGAGACGGAGGTGCTGCGCCTGGTCGCCAAGGGACTGAGCTACAAGCAGATCGCCGAACGCCTCGTCATCTCCCACCGCACGGTGCAGAACCACGTCCAGAACACCCTCGGCAAGCTCCAGCTGCACAACCGCGTGGAGCTGGTGCGGTACGCGATCGAGCGCGGCCTCGACGACGCGTGACCCGGCGCCGTACGAGGAGGAGCGGCTTCGGGCGGCGGTACCGCCCCGGCTGCCGCTCTCGAACGGCGCCCCCGGGCCGCGAACCGTATATTCGGCACCGTATGCCGCCGTACGGCACCGCTCGGCCGTCCTACGCGCCGAAGCCGGCAGAACGGGAGCGTTCGTGGAGATCCTCGCCTTCGGGGTCCAGGCCGACGAGAAGCCGCTGATCGAGCAGGCCTTCCGGGGCCGCCACGACATCCGCTGCCTGGACGTCTTCCTCACCGAGGACACCGCCCGCATCGCGGCCGGCCACGAGATCGTCTCGACCTCCGTCAACGCCGACCTCGGCCCGCGCGTCCTGCAGACCCTGGCCGAGGGCGGCACCCGCATGGTCGCCCAGCGCTCCACCGGCTTCAACAACATCGACCTGAAGACGGCCGAGCGCCTCGGCATGACGATCGCCCGGGTGTCGTCCTACTCGCCCTACTCGGTCGCCGAGTTCGCCTGGACGCTCGCCATGGCCGTCAACCGCCGTATCGTGCGGGCCGCCACCCGCACCCGCGACTTCGACTTCCGCCTCGACGGCCTGATGGGCCGCGACCTGCACGGCCGCACCGCGGGCGTCCTCGGCACCGGCAAGATCGGCGAGGCGTTCGCCCGGATCGCGCACGGCTTCGGCATGCGGCTGCTGGGCTGGGACGTCGCCGAGAACCCCGCCTGCATGGAACTCGGCATGCGCTACGTCCCCAAGGAGCAGCTGCTCACCGAGTCCGACCTGGTCAGCCTGCACGTGCCGCTGATGCCGGAGACCCGGCACCTGATCGACGCGGACGCCCTGAAGGCGATGAAGGACGACGCGATCCTGGTGAACTCCAGCCGCGGCGGCCTCGTCGACACCACCGCCCTGGTCCGGGAGCTGCGCGAGGGCCGTTTCACCGGCGTCGGCCTCGACGTGTACGAGGCCGAGGCGGGCCTGTTCTTCCTCGACAAGTCCCTGGAGGCCGTCGAGGACGACACCCTGGCCCGCCTCGTCACCTTCCCCAACGTCCTCGTCACCTCGCACCAGGCGTACTACACCGAGGACGCCGTCGGCCAGATCGTCGAGGCCACGGTGAGGAACGTCCTGGACTACCGGGCCGGCCGCCGCTCGGAGAACGTGCTGGTGCCGCGGAGCTGACCGGCCAGCTCCCGCACGATCGCGGCGCCGTTCAGCGTCAGCACCGACTCCGGGTGGAACTGCACCCCGGCGAACCCGGGCCCGCGCAGCGCGTGCACCTCGCCCGAGGCGCTCCGGCTCACCTCGACACCGTGCGCGGCCAGCTCCGCCGCCGCCTCGTCGTCGCAGCGCGCCGTGAAGCTGTTGTAGAAGCCGACCGTCTCCGGCCGCCCGAACAGGTCGATCCGCGTCTGCGCCCCCTGGTACGGGACCTCCTTGCGGACGATGTCCAGCCCCAGCTCCGCCGCGATCAGCTCGTGCCCGAGGCAGACGCCGAGGACGCCGTGCGGGTGGTCCCGCAGGACGTCGGCGGTCAGGGCGCGCAGGAACCGCATCTTGGGGTCGGCCGTATCGCAGGGGTCGCCCGGACCGGGCCCCAGCACCACCGGCCCGGCGTGCGCGAGCACCGCCTGCCGCAGCCCCGGCTCGTCGTACCGCCGGACGGTCACGTCCAGGCCGCCGGAGCGCAGCACGTGCGCGAGCATCGCGGTGAAGGTGTCCTCCGCGTCGACGACCAGGGCGTGCCCCTCCAGGGCGGGTGTCCGCTCCTGCATCCGCAGCCAGAACGGGGCGAGCGAGGCCCGGCGCCCGTCCAGCGCCGCCCGCACGCGCGGGTCGTCGGCGAGCCGCCCCCGGGCGGCCTCCGTACGGGGCCGCCGCTCCACGACCCCCAGCGCGGCCAGCACCCCCGCCGCCTTCGCGTGCGTCTCGGCGACCTCGCCCGCCGGGTCCGAGCCGCGTACGAGCGTGGCGCCGACCGGCACCCGCAGCCGCCCGTCCGCGCCGATGTCGGCGGTGCGGATGAGGATGGGGGAGTCGAGGGTCTGGGCGCCCCCGGAGTCCCGGCCGAGCAGCGCCAGCGCCCCCGCGTAGTAGCCGCGCCCCCCGCTCTCGTGCCGCTCGATGACCCGGCAGGCGTTCTGCACCGGCGAGCCGGTCACGGTCGCCGCGAACATGGTCTCCTTGAGCACCTCCCGCGCGTCCAGCGAGGACCGGCCGCGCAGCTCGTACTCGGTGTGCGCCAGGTGCGCCATCTCCTTCAGCCGCGGCCCGACGACCACCCCGCCCATGTCGCCGACCGTGCACATCATCTTGAGCTCCTCGTCGACGACCATCGACAGCTCCTCGATCTCCTTGCCGTCGGCGAGGAAGCCGAGCAGGTGCTCGGGCGTGGGCCCCTCGGCGGGGTAGCGGTACGTCCCGCTGATCGGGTTCATCACGACGGTGCCGCCGGACATCCGCACGTGCACCTCGGGGCTCGCCCCCACCAGCGTCCGCTCCCCGGTGTGCACGACGAACGTCCAGTACGCGCCCCGCTCGCCCTCCAGCAGCCGCCGGAACAGCGCCAGCGCGTCGGCCCGCCCGAACCCGGGGATCTCCCCCTCGTACGTCCGCCGGATCACGAAGTTGGCGCCCTCGCCCCGCCCGATCTCCTCCTCCAGCACCCGCCCGACGATCCGCGCGTACTCCTCGTCGCCGGTGTCGAAACCGCCGCCCTCGACGCGGACGCCGTGCGCGGGCAGCTGCGCCAGGGCCGTGGCGAGCGGGATCTCGTACCGCTCCTCGGGGGTGAGCGCCAGCAGCGGGGTGCCGTCGTCGCGGACGTCGAAGCCGCGCTCGCGGATCTGCCGGAAGGGGACGAGCGCAAGGCTCTCGTCGGGGAGGCGGGCGAGCCGGTCGTAGGCCGCGACCGGGCCGATCAGCAGTTCCACGGTGTCGTGGTCACGGCCCGGGGTGCGGCGGCGGAGCAGGGCGAAGGGGCGGTCGTCGCGCGCGAGCCGGGCCAGGTGCAGGTCCGGGCCCGGGTTCGGGTTCAGGTCCATGGGTTCCTCTTCCGTCGGTGTGTCGGTGAGGAACGGCCCCGGTGCCGGAAACACGGAAGGCCGCCCCTCGGGCGGCCTTCGCGAAGTCGGTGCGTACGCGCGATCAGTGGGCCGCCGAAGGAGCGGTCCACCACCAGTTCCGGTTCTGGGTCGGGTGCGCGAACATGGGACGCAGGCTACACGAGATCACCGCGCGGCGGCCCGGTTCCGCGCCACCGCCCGTGGTGTCCCCCGCGGGCGCGGGGGTGCCCGCGCGTTCCGCCGTCGCGGGGCACGCCCGTCTCACAGGCTGAGCGCGGCGATGGGCGGCGGGGCCGAGCGCGTAGGGTTGGGCGCGTGACCGTGAACGCTGATTCCCGAAGTGTCGCCACTCAGGCGACGTGGCGAAACCTGCCCGCGGCGCAGCAGCCCGAGTACCCGGATGCCGAGGCTCTGCGCGATGTGCTCGCCGAGCTCGAGACGTATCCCCCCCTGGTATTCGCCGGCGAGTGCGATCAGCTGCGCGCGCGCATGGCGGCGGTCGCCCGGGGAGAGGCGTTTCTGCTGCAGGGCGGTGACTGCGCCGAGTCGTTCGACGGGGTGTCCGCCGAGCAGATCCGGGCGAAGCTCAAGACGCTGCTCCAGATGGGCGCCGTCCTCACCTACGCCGCCTCCGTGCCCGTGGTGAAGGTGGGCCGGATCGCCGGCCAGTACTCCAAGCCGCGCTCCAAGCCGACCGAGACCCGCGACGGCGTCACCCTGCCCGTCTACCGGGGCGACTCCGTCAACGGCTTCGAGTTCACCGAGGCGTCCCGCATCCCGGACCCCCAGCGGCTCAAGCGCATGTACCACGCCTCGGCCTCCACGCTGAACCTGGTGCGCGCCTTCACCACCGGCGGCTACGCCGACCTGCGCCAGGTGCACGCCTGGAACCAGGACTTCGTGAAGTCGTCGCCGTCCGGCCAGCGCTACGAGCAGCTCGCCCGCGAGATCGACAACGCGCTGAACTTCATGCACGCCTGCGGGGCCGACCCGGAGGAGTTCAAGACCGTCGAGTTCTTCTCCTCGCACGAGGCGCTGCTGCTCGACTACGAGACGGCGCTGACCCGGGTCGACTCCCGCACCGGGCAGCTGTACGACGTCTCGGCGCACATGGTGTGGATCGGTGAGCGCACCCGCCAGCTCGACCACGCGCACATCGAGTTCGCCTCGAAGATCCGCAACCCCCTCGGCATCAAGCTCGGCCCGACGACCACGGCCGAGGAGGCGCTGCAGTACATCGAGCGCCTGGACCCCGAGCGCGAGCCGGGCCGGCTGACGTTCATCGTCCGCATGGGCGCGGACAAGGTCCGCGACAAGCTCCCCGAGCTGGTCGAGAAGGTCACCGCCTCCGGCGCCACCGTGGCCTGGGTGACCGACCCGATGCACGGCAACACCTTCGAGGCGGCCTCCGGCCACAAGACCCGCCGCTTCGACGACGTGCTCGACGAGGTCAAGGGCTTCTTCGAGGTCCACAAGGCGCTCGGCACCCACCCGGGCGGCATCCACGTGGAGCTGACCGGCGACGACGTCACCGAGTGCGTGGGCGGCGGCGACGAGATCTTCGTCGACGACCTGCACCAGCGCTACGAGACCGCCTGCGACCCGCGGCTGAACCGCAGCCAGTCGCTGGACCTGGCGTTCCTGGTCGCGGAGATGTACCGGGACCAGTGACGGCCCCGCCCCCTGCGGGCACCCGGCGTCCCGCGTGGGGCGCGGATCACACGATCCGCGCCCCACGCGGCTTTTGCCGCCCTTGCGCGACGGGTAAGGTTAGGTTTGCCTCACCGGGGAAGCGGGTGGTGGCACGACCCAGGAATCCCGTCGGGAGGTGGACCGCGTGTTCGTCTGCAGCTGCTTCGGCGTGACCGAGGAACAGGTGAAGAAGCACGCGGAGGCCGGGGCGTGCACCCCCCGGCAGATCGCCTCCGCCTGCAAGGCGGGCACCGACTGCGGCGGCTGTGTGCGGCGCATCCAGGCCCTGCTGGGCCGCGGCGCCTGCCCGCGCCGGGAGCTGGCCGACCGGGGCGAGCCGGCCCTCGCGCGGCTTGCGACGGCGGCGGAGCTGCCCGACGCCGCCTAGGGGGCCGTCCGCGGGCCCCAGTGGGTCCTAGTGGGTCGAGAACCCGCCCGTGCCGGGGCCGGACGGGTCCGGCTGGCTCTGCTCGACGACCGTCGACAGGTAGAGCGACTCGCCCAGCTTCTCGATCAGGTCGAGCTGGGTGTCGAGGTAGTCGATGTGGTGCTCCTCGTCGGCGAGGATCGCCTCGAAGATGTTGGCGGACGTGATGTCGCCCTTGGTGCGCATCACCTCCACGCCGTGCCGCAGCCGGTCGATCGCCTCCGCCTCGATCTGCCGGTCCGCCTGGAACATCTCCGTCACCGACTGGCCGACCCGGACGTGGGACAGCCGCTGGTAGTTGGGCAGGCCGTCCAGGAGCAGGATCCGGTCGGTGAGGACCTCGGCGTGCCGCATCTCGTCGAAGGACTCGTCGCGCGTGTACTTCGCGAGCTTCGTCCACCCCTTGTGGTCCTGCAGCTTGGAGTGCAGGAAGTACTGGTTGATCGCGGTGAGCTCGGCGGTCAGCTGCTCGTTGAGCAGCTCGATGACCTCGGGGTCGCCCTGCATGGCGGGGGTTCCTTCCACGTCGAGAGAACGGGGGAGCTTGCCGCCGCATGATGACACCGCCGCCGAAGATCGTCCAGTAAGTGCTTACTTAGTAAGTAAGGGCATGCTTATTGGGAGTTGTCCTTTTTGTGGGTGGCCGGGTCGGGTGTATCGGTCCCGGTCTGTCAGGATGGAGGCATGGGTCAGCCGGTGGAGCGTGAATCTGGAGAGCGTGGATCTGGAGAAGCGGTACGGTCCGAGCTTCCGCCGGGGCAGCGGGTGCAGCGCGGCTGGCCGGTCACGCACTACGGCCCGGTCCCCAGGTTCCGGCCCGAGCGCTGGGAGTTCCGGGTCTTCGGCGCCACCGCCGACGGGGAGAAGCACTGCTGGACCCACGAGGAGTTCACGGCCCTGCCGTACACCACCGTCGTGGCCGACCTGCACTGCGTCACGAAGTACAGCATGCTCGGGGCCGAGTGGGGCGGGATCCCGGCCCGTACGATCCTGGAGACCGCCCCGCCCGCGCCCGCCGTCACCCATGTGATGGTCTGGGCGGAGTACGGCTTCAGCTCCAACCTGCGCCTGTCCGACTTCGCCTCGGAGCGCACGCTCTTCGCCACCCACAAGGACGGCGAGCTGCTGACCGCCGAGCACGGCTTCCCGCTGCGGCTGATCGTCCCGCACCTGTACGCCTGGAAGGGCCCCAAGTGGGTCCGCGGCGTGGAGTACATGACCGCCGACCGCCGCGGCTTCTGGGAGGAGCGCGGCTACCACAACATCGGCGACCCGTGGAAGGAGCAGCGCTACTCCTACCAGGAGGAGCCCGGGGACGGCCCCGAGCTCTGACCTCCCGCCTCAGGGGTTCACCCGTCGCGCAGCTTCTTCAGCCGCTCCACGTCCGCCGCGTGCCCCTCCTTGCCGCCGGGCGTCTCGATGACCAGCGGTACGCCGGCGGTGGCGGGGTGCGTCATCAGCGCGCGGAACGGGTCCTCGCCGATGTGGCCGGCGCCGATGTTCGCGTGCCGGTCCTTGTGGGCGCCGGCCACGTCCTTGGAGTCGTTGGCATGGATCAGCTTCAGCCGTCCCTCGCCGACGGTGTCCACCAGCAGATCGAGAGTCTGGTGCATCCCGCTCGGGCCGGTCAGATCGTGCCCGGCGGCGAAGATGTGGCAGGTGTCCAGGCAGACGCCCAGCTTCGGATGGGCGTCCAGCGCCTCGAAGTACGGCCCGAAGTCCCAGGTGCGCGAGCAGAGCGAGGAGCCCTGCCCCGCCGTCGACTCCAGCAGCAGGAACGGGTCGTCGTCGTGGGTCAGCTCGTCCAGCAGCGGCAGCAGGTGCTCCCGCACCTGCCGCAGCGCCACGGACCGCTCCCGCCCGCCGGTCGCGCTCCCGGTGTGCACGACCACGCCGAGCGCGCCGATCTCCCGGCCGCGCCGCAGTGAGTGCCGCAGCGACTCCACCGACCGCTCCACGGTCGCCCCGGTGTGCGAACCGAAGTTGATCAGATACGGCGCGTGGACGTACGCCGGGATCGACTCCGCCGCGCAGGCCGCCCGGAACTCCTCGTCCTGCCGCGGATTGCCGGCCGGCGTGGCCCAGCCGCGCGGGTTGGCGACGAAGACCTGCACGGCCTCCGCCCGCAGGTCACGGGCGTACGGCAGGCCCACGGAGTGCAGGCCTCCGGCGACGGGGACGTGGGCGCCGACGGGGTTGCGGGCGCGGGCGGGGGAGACCGAGGGGGAGGGGGCGGGGCGTTCACTCTTCACCCCTTCAGGGTGGCACGGACCCGGACCGATCCCGTCCGGGGTCCCGGAGCGCTCCCATCCGGGGTCCGGAGCGCTCCGGACCGCGGAGCTCGTCCGTGGTCCCGGAGCCGTCCCGGCCGGCGGGCCTCGTCCGTGGTCCCGGAGCCGCCCCGGCCGGCGGGTCCCGCCCGTGATCCGGGCCGCCCCGGTCAGCGGATCTTGAGGGTGATCCTCGATCCCTTGGGCGCCGTCTCGCCGCCCTCCACCGACTGGCTCTTGACGGTGTCGCCGAACAGCCCGAGCAGGCCGCGGTCCTCCTCGACCTCGAAGCCGGCGGCCTCCAGCTTCCGCCGGGCGTCGTCGACGCCGTCGCCCACCACGTCCGGGACCTCGACCATCTCCGGGCCCTTGGACAGGGTCAGCGTCACGGTGTCGCCCGCGGCCACCCGGCGCCCCTCGCCGGGCGACTGCCGGGCGACCTGGCCCTTGTCGTGCTCGGAGGTGACCTGGTCGGTGGCGATCCGGACCTTCAGGCCGGCCTCCTCCAGGGCGGTCTTCGCGTCGTCCAGGTCCTCGCCGGTGACGTCCGGCACCTCCACCGGGCGGCCCTTGCTGACGGTGAGCGCGACCGCCGCGCCCGCGCGCATCCGGGTGCCCGTCGCCGGGTCGGTGGAGACCACGAAGCCCTTGGGGACGTCCTCGCTGAACGCGCGCGTGACCATGCCGGGCTCCAGGCCCTCCTGCCGGAGCACGGAGCGGGCCTTGTCCAGCCGGTAACCCGCCAGATCGGGCAGTTCCACGAACGCGGGTCCGTCGGAGATGGTGAGCGACACCGCGTCGTTGCCGCGGATGCGGGCGCCCGGCCCGGGATCGGTGCCGATGACCGCGCCGCGCTCGACCGTGTCGCTGTGGGCGTGCCGGACCGTGCCGACCTCCAGGCCGGCCTCCTCCAGCCGGTCCCGGGCCTGCGCCTCGGTCTTCTCCAGCAGCGGCGGCACCTTGGTGAACTGGCCGGAGTTGATGTACCACACGCCCGTGCCGACACCGAGCACGAGCAGCACGGCGGCGACGATCGCGAGGGGGCCGCGCCGGACGGCGGGGCGGCGGCGCGGGGCCGCGGTCGCGGGCGGGGGCTCCAGCCGGCTCGTGCGCTGGACCCCGTCCGCCGCGGCCCCGTCCGGCCCGGCGTCCCCGTCGTCCTCGCCGACGGGCAGCGGCCGGGGCACGGTCAGGGCGCGGGGGATCACGCTGGTGCGGTCCTCGGCGTTGTCGTGCTCCGCGGCCAGCGCCTGCGGCGGCACCGCGTCCAGCTGCTCGGCGGTGAGCGTCCCGCGCGCCCGGCGGGTCAGCGCCAGCAGCGCGACGGCGTCGTGCGGCCGGACCTGCGGGGTGCGGGCGGTCGCGGAGGCGACCAGCTCGTCCAGCTCGTACGGCATCCCCGGCACGGCGGCCGACGGCGGCGGCACGTCCTCGTGGAGGTGCCGGTAGAGCACCTGGGCGGGGGAGTCGCCGTCGTGCGGCTTGGCGCCGGTCAGCATCTCGTACAGGACGACACCGCACGCGTACACGTCGACCCGCGGGTCGGCGGTGCCCTGCTCGATCTGTTCGGGCGCCAGGTAGGAGACGGTGCCGAGGACGGCCCCGGTGGTGTTCGTCACCGTGTCCACGGCGCGGACCAGCCCGAAGTCGGCCACCTTGACCCGGCCGTCGTCCCCTATGAGGACGTTCTCCGGCTTCATGTCCCGGTGCACGAACCCCGCGCGGTGGGCGGCGCCCAGCGCGGCCAGCACCGGCTCCAGGATGTCCAGCGCGGCCCGCGGCTGGAGCGCCCCGCGCTCGCGCAGCACGTCGCGCAGGGTGCACCCGGAGACGTACTCCATGGCCAGGTAGACGTACGCCCCGTCGGTGCCCTGGTCGAAGACCTGGACGACGTTGGGGTGGGCGAGCCGGGCCACCGACTTGGCCTCGCGGATGAACCGCTCGACGAACGAGGCGTCGGCCGCGAGCGTCGGGTGCATCACCTTCAGCGCGAGCACGCGGTCCAGGCGGGTGTCCACGGCCCGGTAGACCGTGGCCATCCCGCCGACCGCGATCCGCGCGTCGACGCGGTACCGGCCGTCGAGCACCTGCCCGACCAGAGGGTCCTGAAGGGTCGTGTCCACGCAGGCGAGTCTACGAGCCGCCGCCGACACCGCTCACCGCCGCAGCGGCGGCCGGGCGCACCGCGGCGCACCGGTGACCGCCGCCGCCCTAGAATGCGGGCCGCTCCGGATCCAGCCGGGCCAGCCCCTCCGACGGCGAGGACGCCTCGGCGAAGTGGCGCCGGGGGATGCGCCCCGCCCGCCGGGCCAGCCGGCCCGCCTCCACCGCGTGCCGCATCGCCTCCGCCATCAGTACCGGCTCCTGCGCCCGCGTCACGGCCGAGGCGAGCATCACACCCGCGCACCCCAGCTCCATCGCCAGGGCCGCGTCCGATGCCGTGCCCGCACCCGCGTCCAGGATCACCGGCACGCGCGCGTGCTCCACGATCAGCTGGAAGTTGTGCGGGTTGCGGATGCCGAGCCCGGAGCCGATCGGCGACCCGAGCGGCATGATCGCCGCGCAGCCGACGTCCTCCAGCTTCCGCGCCAGCACGGGGTCGTCGTTGGTGTACGGCAGCACCGTGAACCCGTCGTCGACCAGTGTCTCGGCCGCCTCCAGCAGCTCGACGGGGTCGGGCAGCAGGGTGCGCTCGTCGGCGATGACCTCCAGCTTGACCAGGTCGGTGCCGAGGGCCTCGCGCGCGAGGCGGGCGGTCAGCACCGCCTCGCCGGCCGTGAAACAGCCGGCCGTGTTCGGCAGCACCCGGATGCCGAGCCTGTCCAGCACCGACAGCACCGAGCCGTGCACCGAGGGGTTTACGCGCCGCATCGCGACCGTCGTCAGCTCCGTGCCGGAGGCGACCAGCGCCCGCTCCAGCACGTCGAGGCTGGGCGCCCCGCCCGTGCCCATGATCAGGCGGGAGGTGAAGGTCGTCCCGCCGAGGACGAAGGGATCGTCGGCCATGGGTTCAGCCTCCTTGGACGGCGGTGAGGACTTCGACGCGGTCGCCGTCGGACAGGGCCGTGGCGGGCCACTGCGCGCGCGGGACGACGGTCTCGTTCAGGGCGGCGGCCACTCCGGACGGCGCCTGGGTGAGGGTCCTCACCAGGGCGTCGAGGGCCGTGCCGGGAGCCACCTCGCGCGGCTCCCCGTTGACCAGGACGTTCATGCGGGCTGCTCCGTGAGTGCGGGGGTGGTGGTGAAGCGTGCGGGGGTGAAGGGGCGGGCCTCGGCGGGGAGGTCGCCGGTGGCCAGGACGTGCGCCATGACGTCGCCGGTGACCGGGGTGAGCAGCACGCCGTTGCGGTGGTGGCCGGTGGCCAGCAGCAGGCCCTCCAGGGCGGTCGGGCCGAGCAGCGGCGCGTTGTCCGGAGAGCCGGGGCGCAGGCCCGCGAGGGTCTCCGCCAGCGGCAGCTCGGTGATGCCGGGGACCAGCTCGTGGGCGTCGCGCAGCAGCTCGTACACGCCGCCCGCGGTCACCGTCGTGTCCCAGCCCATCTCCTCGCTGGTCGCTCCGACGACGAGCTCGCCGCTCTCCCGGGGCACCAGGTAGAGGGGGTTGCCGCGCACCACGGCCCGTACCGTCCGGTTCAGCAGCGGCGGCTGCCCGTCCGGCATCGTCAGCCGCACGACCTGCCCCTTCACGGGCCGTACGGGGGGCAGGACGGCGTCCGGGACGCCCGCGAGCCGCCCGCTGAGGCTGCCCGCGGCCAGGACCGTCCGCCCGGCCTCAAGCGCCGTGCCGTCGGCCGTGACCACGCCCGTCGCCCGGTCCCGGACGACGGTGAGCCGCTCGGCCCACGCGCGGTGGAAGACCACGCCCGCCCGCTCGCAGGCGGTCACCAGCGCGGCGGCCAGGCGCCGGGGGTCGATCTGGTGGTCGCCGTCCACCCTGAGCCCCCCGCGCACGCCCGGCGCGAGCATCGGCTCCAGGCGCCGGCACTCGCGCCCCGACAGCCACTCCGACTCCAGGCCCGACCGGAGCTGGAAGGCGTGCAGCTCCCGCAGGTGGGCGCGGTCGTCGGCGTCCAGGGCGACGGCGAGGGTGCCGCAGCGGCGGTAGCCGAGGTCGTGGCCGGTGGCGTCGGCGAGCTCGGCCGCGAACTCCGGGTACCGGCGCGCCGAGGCGACGTTCAGGGCGAGCAGGGTCTGCTCGCCGTAGTGCAGTTCCGTGACGGCGGCCAGCATCCCGGCCGCCACCCGGGCGGCCCCGCCGCCCGGCTCGGGGTCCACGACGGCCGCGGCGAGCCCGCGCTGCGCCGCCCGCCAGGCCGTGACCAGGCCGATGACCCCGCCCCCGACGACCAGGACGTCGGATGTGTCGGACGTACGTGACATGGGCGTCCAGCCCCTCCCTTCGCCGGCATGACCCGGATCAGGTTCGTACGGTCGGAGGCCGCGCAGCCTCCCTCTCAGCCCGGTGCGTCCGGGCTCCCGCGAGTGCTTTACGTTGGCCACCCTAGCCCTTGGTTCTGCGTGTCTGTAAGGGAGCCTCCGTCCATGGCCCGTTCGCTCGAAGGTCTCGTCCTCGCCCCGGTCGCCGATCAGGCGCCGGGCCAGGTGGGCACCCGCACCCGGTTCGCCTACCACGAGAAGGACGGCGAGGTCTGGGCCGAGTACGCGGGCGGCGACGTCGTCCGCGGCTTCCTGACCGGCACGCGCGAGGGCGACCGGCTCGACTTCCGGTACGTGCAGCTCAAGACCGACGGCACCACGTCGTCGGGGCACTGCGTCTCGGCGGTCGTGGAGCTGCCCGACGGGCGGGTGCGGCTGGAGGAGTCCTGGGAGTGGGAGTCGCAGACGGGCAGCGGGACCAGCGTGGTGGAGCAGGTCGCGGAGCACGCGGGCACCGGCGCCGGCTGATGTCCCGTCAGCCGCCCGGACCGCCGCGGGTGTCTATGGTGATCGGGTGAGCGAGCAGACGCAGAACCCGGGAGAGCCGGGACGAACGGAGGAGACGACGGGGGAGACGACGGGGGAGAGGGGCGCGTCCGCGCCGCGCCGCGTGGTCGTGGTGGGCGCCGGCATGGCGGGCGTGCAGACCGCCGCCGCCCTGCGAGAACAGGGCTTCACCGGCACCGTGACGCTGATCGGCGCCGAACCCCACCAGCCCTACGACCGGCCTCCGCTGTCCAAGGCGATCCTGCTCGGCACGGCCGAGGGCTCCGCCTTCGACCTCGACTTCGAGGCGCTCGGCATCGAGCTGAGGCTGGGCTGCGAGGCCCTGGGCCTGCGCCCCGGGGCACACGTCCTGGACACCTCCGCCGGGCCCGTGCCGTACGACGTCCTCGTCCTGGCCACCGGCGCCGAACCGGTGCGGCTGCCGGGCGCCGAGGGCGTTCCCGGCGTGCATCTGCTGCGCACCCTGGACGACGCCGAACGGCTGCGCCCGGTCCTCGCCCGGCAGCACGACGTCGTGGTCGTCGGCGCGGGCTGGATCGGCGCCGAGTTCGCCACGGCCGCGCGCGAGGCGGGCTGCGCGGTGACCGTCGTGGAGGCCGCCGGCCGTCCGCTCGCCGGGGCGCTGCCCGCCGAGGTGGCCGCGCCGATGACGGCCTGGTACGCCGAGGCCGGCGCCGAACTGCGCACCCACGCGCGCGTGGAGCGCGTCGAGCCCGGCGCGGTGGTCCTCGACGACGGGACACGGCTGCCCGCGGGCGCCGTCGTCGTCGGCATCGGCGCCCGGCCCGCCACCGCCTGGCTCGCCGGCTCGGGCGTCACGCTCGGCGCGCACGGCGAGGTCGTGGCCGACGACCGCCTGCGCACCTCCGTACCGGACGTCTACGCCGTCGGTGACTGCGCCTCCTTCCCGTCGGCCCGCTACGGCACGCGCCTGATGGTCCACCACTGGGACAACGCCCTGCAGGGGCCGCGCACGGTGGCCGCGGACATCGTGAGCGGGGCCGCGGCGGCCTACGACCCGGTGCCGTACTTCTGGTCCGAGCAGTTCGGCCGCTTCGTCCAGTACGCCGGCCACCACGCCGCGGCCGACACCACCCTGTGGCGCGGCGACCCGTCCGGGCCCGCCTGGACCGTGTGCTGGCTGCGGGAGAACCGGCTGGTCGCCCTGCTGGCGGTGGGGCGCCCCCGGGACCTGGCCCAGGGCAGACGGCTGATCGAGGCCGGGACACCCATGGACCCGGTGCTGCTGGAGGACCCGGCCCGGCCGCCGAAGTCGGCCACCGCCTGACGCCGGGAGGCGGCCGGGCGCCTTTCGCCGGGCCGGGCGGGGCGGGGTCCGGTTTCCCACTGTCGGTGCCGGATGGCAGGCTGGAGGCGTGACCGAGATTGACGCAAAGATCGATGCTCTCGTGCCCGCCTGGCTCACCCTGCCCGACATCGCCGAGATGCTCGGTGTCGAGGTGACCCGCGTGCGGCAGCTGGTGAAGGACGGCCAGCTCATCGCCGTACGCCGCGGTGAGAACCGCGCGCTGCACGTCCCCGCGGACTTCATCGACGGGGACAAGGTCGTCAAGGGCCTGTCCGGGACCCTGACGCTTCTGCGGGACGACGGCTTCACGGTCGAGGAGATGCTGGAGTGGCTCTTCACGCCCGACCCGACCCTGCCCGGCACCCCCGCGCAGGCGCTGCGTGAGAACCGCGGCACGGAGGTGAAGCGCCGGGCCCAGGCGCTCGCCGTCTGACCCGGCGCACCGTCCGGCCCGCGGGCCGCGGCCGGCCGGGGTCACGCCCCGTCGGCCCGCGGCTCGCAGGCCACCGGCCGACGGGAGCCCCCGGCCGTGACCGGCCACGGGAACACCCCGCCGGCCGGGCCCGCCGGGGGAGCCCGCACGCCGCCCGCGACGGGGTGCCTCCGTCGCCACCGGCACCCGGGGGAGACTCGTCGCCACCGGCATCCGGGGATCACCCGTACGCCCGTCGCGACGGGTGATCCCCGCACCACCCGTTCGACAGGAATCCCCGAGCCACTCGCCAAGGGGGATTCCCGCGCCACTCAATCGACGGGGATTCCCGAGCCGCCCGCGACGGGAATTCCCGTACGCCACCGACTCCGGGGGGACACCCGCATGCCCGGCACCGCCGCCACCACCACCACCGCACGCGCCCGCCTCGCCGACGCCCGGCTCTACCTCTGCACGGACGCCCGCACCCGCCAGGGCGACCTGCCCGAGTTCCTGGACGCGGTGCTGGCCGGCGGCGTCGACATCGTGCAGCTGCGCGACAAGGGCATGGAGGCGGCCGAGGAGCTGGAGCACCTGGAGGTCTTCGCCGACGCCTGCGCCCGGCACGGCAAGCTGCTCGCGGTCAACGACCGCGCCGACGTCGCCCACGCCGCCCGCGCCGACGTCCTCCACCTCGGCCAGGGCGACCTGCCCGTGCCCGCCGCCCGCGCCATCCTCGGCGACGACGTGCTCATCGGCCGCTCCACCCACGCCGAGTCCGAGGCCGCCGCGGCCGCCGTCCAGGAAGGCGTGGACTACTTCTGCACCGGTCCGTGCTGGCCGACCCCCACCAAGCCCGGCCGCCACGCGCCCGGCCTGGACCTCGTCCGCCACACCGCCGCGCTCGGCACCGAGCGCCCCTGGTTCGCCATCGGCGGCATCGACCTCGGCAACCTCGACGAGGTCCTCCAGGCGGGCGCCCGGCGCGTCGTCGTCGTCCGCGCGATCACCGAGGCCGACGACCCGGGCGCGGCGGCGGCCGAGTTCGCGAAGCGGCTGCGGCAGGCGTAGCGGCCGTGGCGGTGGCGGCCACGGCGGTGTGGCGGCCGCGGCAGGTGCGGCGGCCGGCCGGTGGCGAGGGCCCGTTCGCGGCGGACTGTCCAAGGAGTGGACAACAAGTCGGCATATCGGGCAAATCATGGGCCTCCGGTTGGGGGACCGACGCCCCCTGGCTAACCTGCCCGTATGGCCCTCGGAACCGCATCCACCAGGACTGATCGCGCACGGACCGTGCGCGACATCCTCGCCGCCGGCAAGACGACGTACTCGTTCGAGTTCTCGGCGCCGAAGACCCCCAAGGGGCAGAAGAACCTGTGGAGCGCGCTGCGGAGGGTCGAGGCGGTCGCCCCCGACTTCGTCTCCGTGACCTACGGAGCCGGCGGCTCCACCCGGGCGGGCACGGTCAAGGAGACCCAGCAGATCGTCGCCGACACCACCCTGACGCCGGTCGCCCACCTCACCGCCGTCAACCACTCCATCGCGGAGCTGCGCAACATCATCGGCCAGTACGCCGACGCCGGGATCCGCAACATGCTGGCCGTGCGCGGCGACCCGCCCGGCGACCCGATGGGCGAGTGGGTCCCGCACCCGCGGGGCCTGACCTACGCGGCCGAACTCGTCCGCCTCATCAAGGAGTCCGGCGACTTCTGCGTGGGCGTGGCCGCCTTCCCGGAGATGCACCCGCGCTCCGCCGACTGGGACGCGGACGTCGCGCACTTCGTCGACAAGTGCCGGGCCGGCGCCGACTACGCGATCACGCAGATGTTCTTCCAGCCGGAGTCCTACCTCCGGCTGCGCGACAAGGTCGCCGCGGCCGGCTGCGAGACCCCGATCATCCCCGAGGTCATGCCGGTGACCAGCGTGAAGATGCTGGAGCGGCTGCCCAAGCTCAGCAACGCCTCGTTCCCGGACGACCTGAAAGAGCGGATCCTCGCGGCACAGGACGATCCGGCGGCGGTACGCTCCATTGGCATCGACTTCGCCACGGAGTTCTGCGCGCGGCTGCTGGCCGAGGGAGTGCCGGGTCTGCACTTCATCACGCTCAACAACTCCACGGCGACGCTGGAAATCTACGAGAACCTGGGCCTGCACCACCCACCGCAGGACTAGACCGGTCGCGCGCGTGTACGACACACTGCGAGGCGTCCACTGGGAGAGGGGCGTACATGGGCTGGACGGTCCTCTACATCGCGTTCGGCATCGTCGCGCTGTGGCTGCTCGGTGAGGTGCTGCTGCAGTACAAGGCACGCCTGCGCTGGCGGCTGCTCGCCTTCACCGGCTTCCTCGGTGTCGTGGCCGGTGTGCTCATCCCGTCCGTCGTCGTCATCGCACTGGGCGCGGCGGCCTTCGCGGTCGGCCAGACCTACGTCACCCTGTCGTTCCGCCGCGGCTTCGCGGCCGGCTGGGCGGTCTCCGCGCCGAAGTTGACCGGCGACCGGCGCCGCCGCGCGGGGCGGGGCCGCCAGGAACCGACCCTGGAGGTCTCCGGCGTGGAGGCGGCCGAGGGCGGCTACGGCGACGACGGCCGCGCACAGGCCGACGACCGCGTCTCGCACGGCCATGACGGCTACGGCGGCCACGACGGCCACGACGATTACGACAGCGACGACGTCTTCACCCCCGCGCGCCCCGCCGCGCCCACGGCCGCGGAGACCACCGCCGTGTACGAGCCGCTGCCCCTGCCGGACGACACCGGCGCGTACGGCCTGTACGGCGGCCCCGGCCACAGCCGGACCGCGGACCGACCCTACGCCTACGACCCCTCGGGCCAGGGCGGGCACGGATACGGTTACGACACCGTGGGCGACCGGCAGTACGCCGCCTACTCCGACCCGTACATCGGCACCCACACCTACGGCGGCGCCCCCTACGACACGGGCTACGGCGACCGGCAGGGCTACGGGCAGGACCCGTACGCCACCGGCGGCCACGGGCAGACGCCGCCGGGCGGCGTGTGGGTGCCGCAGCAGCGCAGCACCGACGAGCCCTACGGCGCGGAGCTCCCGCAGGAGCAGCAGCCGTACCCGTACCACGGCGGCGGGCAGCCGCAGGCGCCGGGCTACGACGAGCAGCAGTACCGCTACTGAGCCGGCCGGACCGCCCCGCCGGACGGTGTCGGCCGCCCCGGCCGGCTCACTGGGAACCCCGGAACCCGGGCCCCTCCACGATCAGCCCCGCGACCAGCGCACCCGACATCCCGGCGTGCGGCAGGCCGCCGCCCGGATGCGACCAGCCGCCCACCGTGAACAGGCCGTCCAGACGCGTGCCGTTCGCCGGGTGCAGCAGCCGCTCGCCGCCCGCGGCCAGGGCGGGCGCCGGAACCGCACCGCCCTCGGCGCCGGTCGCCTCCGCGATGTCGGCCGGGGTGCGCACCTCGTGCCACAGCAGGCGGTCGCGCAGACCGGGCAGGGCCCGCTCGGCGGCGGTGATCAGGTCCTCGGCGCGCTCACGGACCTCCGCTCCGGGCCGTGCGGGCACCACCGCGGTGAGGGTGACCGCCTCGTGCTCCGGGTCCGGGACCAGCCGCGGATCGCCGGGCCGCAGGACCGTGACCGTCGGCCGCGCGGCCACGCCCGGCGCCGTCCCGGACAGTGCCTCCAGCTCGGCGTCCCGGTCCGGCGCGTGCACCACCGTGCGGTGCGCCGCGCCCTCGGGGCGGGCGCCCCGCAGCGCCAGCAGCACCGTCAGCCGGCTCGCCGCCCCGCGCTGCGGCGGCACCTCGCCGTCGCCCCGGACCGCCGCTTCGCCCGCGAGGCGGTCCAGGACCCCGGGGGCGACCCCGGCGACCACGTACTCGGCCTCCGCCACCGTCCCGTCGGCCAGCTCCACGCCCGCCACCCGGCCGTCCTTCTCGACGATGCCGGTGACCTCGGCCCCGAAGCGGAAGCCGACCCTGCGCGCCAGGCACCGCTCGTACACCGCGCGCGCCAGCTCCCGCAGCCCCCCGCGCACGTACCAGGTGCCGAAGGCGTGCTCCATGTACGGCAGCACGGCGGCGCTCGCCGGGGTGGTACGGGGGTCCAGGCCGTACGCGAGCGCGTGGCTCTCCAGCAGGGCGGTCAGCCGGGCGTCCCGCAGCTCCCAGGCGCCGATCTCGGCGAGCGTGCCGGCCCGGCGGGTGCGCAGCAGCCGCTTGTGCGGGACCGCCGGGTAGGGCTCGCGCTCGCCCAGCACGCGCCAGTCGGACCACAGCGGCTCCTCCAGGAGCGGCCGGCGCGTCCGGTCCCATGCCTCTCGGGCCCGCACCAGGAAGTCGCCCCACCGCTGCCCGGCGCCCCGGCCGAGCGCCTCGTCCAGGGCGGCGACGACGCCCGCGCGGGAGGCGTTCGGCACCGAGACCTCGGTGCCGTCGGCGAACACGTGCCGCGCCGACGGGTCGACCTGGACCAGGCCGGCGCACTCCTCCAGCGGCTCCTTGCCGGTCTTGACGAACAGGTCGCGCCAGACCGCGGGCAGGGTCAGCAGCCCGGGGCCGGTGTCGAAGGAGAAGCCGTCCCGCTCGAAGCGGCGCACCGCCCCGCCGTACGTCTCCGCCCGCTCGTACACCGCCACCCGGTGGCCCGCCACGGCCAGCCGGGCGGCGGCCGCCATCGCGCCCATCCCGGCGCCGATCACCGCAATCCGTGCCATGTCCGGGACTTTATCGGCCGCCACCGACAGTCCCGCCCGAGGGTGCCCGCCGCCCCGGTGGCCCCGCTCGCGCCGGGCGGGGGCACCGGGAGCGGCGGGTGGGAGGAGGGGGGGAAGTACGCGCGCGGACGCGGTCCGCCCCAGCAGGCGGTGCGACGACGTGAGGACGGGTGCGCAGGACTGAGTATCCGTACCTAGTGCGGGAGATGAGTATGCGTGCGGATGGGGCCCGACCTGCGGAAACGAGAGAGTGGAGGCACGGACGGGGGCGCGGCTCCGGCACCGGCGACACGGGGCGCCGGAACGGAGCGGTCCCCGGGTCCGCTCCTTCCGCCGGCGCGGCCGGCGGGAGCGAGGCACGGGGGACGACCGGAAACGGGGGGACCAGCGGGGGAACGCACGGGGGAGCACAGGGGAGCGCCGGTCCGGCGGTGGCCCGCGGGGGACGCGGCCACACCGGACCGGCGCTTCCGTATGCGCCGGGGCACCGGGTGGTGCCGGAAGCGGCACGACCCGCCCCGCGCGCCGGTCGTATGCGCCGGGGCCTCAGGGGCGCCGGCCGCTCACCCGCCCCTGGAGCAGCCGGGACAGGGCCGCGTGCACGTCGTCGAGGGAGCGCTCCGGCTGGAACGACTTCCAGTCCAGCGCGGCCACCAGGACCATGCCGACCAGCGCGGCGGCGGTCAGCGGGACGTCGATCTCCTCGCTGAGCTCACCGCCCGCCACGCCGTCGCGCAGCACGTCCTCGACGACCGCGACGGCCTGCTGCCGGACCACCATCAGCGTGGACTGCCAGGCCCGGTTGGTGCGCCACAGCTCGGCGACGTAGAGCTGGGTGAAGGCCGGGTAGCGGTCGATGAAGACCAGCCCCGCGCGGATCATCGCGTCCAGGGCGTCGACCTTGCCGCCGCCCTCCCGGGCCGTGCGCTCGGCCGCCTCGCGCAGGGAGGCGGTGAGCAGTCCCACGCCGTGCCGCAGCAGCTCCTCGAAGAGGACGGACTTGCTGGCGAAGTTGTAGTAGACCGTGCCCTTCGCGACTCCGGCCCGTTCGGCGATCTCGTCCACCGTGGTCGCGGAGAAGCCCTGCTCGGCGATGAGGGTGACGGCCGCCTCGTAGAGCTTCTGCCGGGTGGCCTCGCGCCGGCTGCCGCCGGGCGAGGTGGCGCTGCTGCTTTCCATGGCCCCGATTGTCACAGGAACCCTCCCGGGGCCGTCACCGCAGGGTTCACAGGCTCAGCTCCGGGTGCAGCCGGTCCAGGGTCCACACCTGCCGGCGGCGGGCCGACAGCGCGGTCAGCGCGAGGGCGGCGGCGGTGAAGAGGGCGAGCACCACGCACGCGCGCCACACCGGTTCCAGGCCGCCGCCCGTGATGAGCCGCCTGAGGGCCTCGACGACGTGACTCATCGGCAGGAACGGGTGGAGGGCGTTGAAGAAGCCGGGGCTGGTCTGCACCGGGTACGTGCCGCCCGCCGAGGTCAGCTGGAGCATCAGCAGTGCCAGGACGAGGATGCGGCCCGCCGCCCCGAAGCGCGCGTTCAGCCACTGCACGATCGCCGCGAAGCACGCCGTCACCAGGAACAGGAAGCCCACCGTCCCGGCCGCCCGGGCCATCTCCAGCCCGACCGCCCAGTGCAGCACCGACATCAGCGCCACCGTCTGCAGCACCCCGATCGCCACCACCGGCAGCCAGCCCGCCAGCGCGATCCGCCACGCCGGGGCGCCCGCGGCGAGCGCGCGCCGGTTCATCGGCGCGATCAGCATGTACGCCACCATGGCGCCCACCCACAGGGACAGCGGGATGAAGTACGGGGCGAAACCGGTGCCGTAGTTGGGCGCCTTGTGCAGGTCCTGGGAGACCAGCCGGACCGGGTCGGCCATCACGCCGGTGCGCGCGTCGCGCTCCTCGTCGCCGTAGTCGGGGATCCGCCCGGCGCCGTCGTGCAGCCCGCCGGCGAGCTTCTGCGAGCCGTCGGCCAGCCGGTACAGGCCGCCGCTGAGGTCGTCGGCGCCCGTCTTCAGCTCGCCGACGCCCTTGTCCAGGGCGACGGCGCCGGTCTCGGCGGTGCCGAGCCCCCGGTACAGCTTCTCGGCGCCCGCGGCGACCTTTCCCGCGCCCTCGTTCAGCTCGTCGATCCGGGCCACGGCGTCGTCGAGGTCCTCGGACAGGTGCGGGGCGCGGTCGGCCAGGGCCTGCGCCTGCTCCTGGAGGGTGGCGAGGTGCTTGTCGAGCTCCTCCAGATCGCCCTGGTACCGCGTGACCAGCGCGTTCACGTCGTCGGCGACGGCCGCCACGCCCGCGGCGGCGTCCTCGGCCTTCGCCAGGTCGGGGCAGGCGGCGTCGGGCGGCGCGGCCTGCCCGCAGCGCGCCGCGTGGACGCCGGACAGGGCCGTGGCGTCCGCGCGGGCGTCCTCGGCGGCGGTCCGCGCCCTCTTCGCCAGGGAGCCGAGGTCGCCGCGGACCGCCCCCGACGTGTCGGCGACGAACCGGGCGGTGTCCCCGATGGCCTTCTCGTTGTCCTTCAGGAAGGGCCCCACCTTGCCGGCGACGCCGTCGACCTTGCCGGCGAGGGCCTGCGTGCCCTCCGCGACCCGCCGGGCCCCGTCCCGGAGGTCGTCCGCGCCCCGGTGGAGCTCCTTCACGCCCTCGGCCAGCTCGCCGCTGCCGTCCCGGGCGTCCGCCAGACCGCCGGCGAGGTCCTTGGAGCCCTGCTCCGCCTTCCCGATGCCGCCCTTGAGCGTGTCGGCCCCCTTCGCCGCCTCGACGGTCCTGCCGTGGATGTCGGAGAAGGAGATGAAGATCCGGTCCAGGAACGACCGCGACGCCTTCGTGGACGCCGCCTGGCGCACCTCGGCGAAGACCGTGCGTGAGATCTGCCCGACGATGTAGTTGTTCGCGTCGTTCGTACGGACCTGGAGGGCGCCCGTCTCCGGGGAGTCTCCCGAGCTGGAGGCGATGCGCTCGCTGAAGTCGGCGGGCAGGGTGAGCGACAGGTAGTACCTGCCGTCCTCCAGGCCCTCGCGGGCCTCGGCGGCGCTCACCTCGTGCCAGTCGAAGGTGCCGCTGTCGCGCAGCCGCCCGGCGATGTCGTCGCCCGCCGTGATCCGCTCCCCGCCGGCGGTCGCGCCCTTGTCGTCGTTCACGAGCGCGACGGGGATGCGGTCCAGGCGGCCGTACGGGTCCCAGAAGGACCACAGGTACAGCGCGCCGTACAGCAGGGGCAGCACCAGCAGCGCGACCAGGGCGGCCCGCGGCAGCCGGCCGCGCCCGAAGCGCCTCAGCTCAAGCGCGGCCAGTCTCGGCGAGCGCATCGGCCTTCTCCTTCCGCCGGTCGGGCCGGCCGTCGTCGGTGGAGGCGGGAGAGACGGGGGAGCCGGTGGAGACGGTGACGGCACCCTCGGGCGCCTCGCTGCACACGGCGACGACCGTGGTGCCGGAGGCGGCCAAGGCCCCGAGCAGATCCCAGAACCCCTCCTTCTCGGCGTCCGAGAGCTTCAGGTCGGCGTCGTCGACGCCGAGCAGCCGCGGGCGGCCGACCAGGGCCAGCGCGACCGACAGGCGCAGCGCCTCCAGCCGCTCCAGGTCCCGGACGGCGGTCCGGGAGCCCTTGGGCAGGGAATCCGGGGCCAGGCCGGCGGCGGCCAGCGCGGCGTCGATCCGCAGCCGGCTCTCCGCCGCCCGCGTGCCGCGGGGCCGCAGCAGCGCGCGCAGCGAACCGCCGAACCGGCGCTCCAGCAGCGCGCGCTCGCGCAGGTGTTCCTCGACGGTCAGCGCCGGTTCGAGGTCGGTGAGGCCCGGCACGTGCGCCAGGGCGCAGAACCGCCGTACGGCCGCCATCTGCCGCGGCAGCACCGCCCCGCCCACCGCGGCGGTGCCCTCCGTGGGCTTCATCCGCCCCGTCAGCGTGAGCAGCAACGAGGTGCGGCCCGACCCCGACGGCCCCTCGACCGCGATCAGCGAACCGGGCTCCGCCTCGATGCCGACCCCGCGGAACACCCACCCGCGGGGCCCTCTCAGGCCCAGGCCCTCCGCGGTGACGCCGGCTCCTCCCACCACATCCCCCTGCACCTGGCACTATTTGAACTGACTGGTCAGTGCAAAAACTAACCCGAACCTTCGGTCGAGGCAAAAGCCCAGGTCAGAACGGATTGTCAGTGGCATACCTCACGATGGGCACATACGGCCACAGTGCCGTCACGCAGACGACAGGAGGTTCGTCATGGCCCACCCGTCCGCAGCCGCCTCCCGCCGGCGCCGCGCCACCGGCCCTGCCCCCTCACCGACCGGCCCGGCGAGCGACGTCCACCCCGTGCTCCGCCGGGCCTCGGCCCCGCCCGCCGCCCTCGACCTGCTCGCCCAGGCCCGCGCCGGACTGGAGGAGGCCACCTCCCTGGAAACCCCCAACGAGCGGTACGCGACGGCCCACCTCGCCGCCCTGCGCACCGCCGCGGCCGTCCTCGCCGCGCGCGGACGGCCGGAGGCCACGCCCCGGGCCCGGGCCCGCATCCGCAGCGCCTGGGACGTCCTGCCCGAGATCGCGCCCGAGCTCACCGAGTGGAGCGCGCTGTTCGCCTCGGGCGCCGGCCGCCGCGCCCGGGCCGAGGCCGGCATCGAGGGCGCGGCCGGCCGCCGCGACGCCGACGACCTGATACGGGACGTGGCGATGTTCCTGCGCCTGGTGGAGCGGATGCTGCACCTCCAGCCGGTCCTGCCCCAGCCCCGCCCGGACACGGGCCGGCCGAAGGACGGCGACCGGGGCGGCCTGCCGGACGCGAGCTGACCGCCCGGACGGACCGGCCCGGGTCCCACCCGGCCCCGGTGACCCCGGTCGCCCCGGCCACCTCGGTCGCGGGCCTCGCCCACGACGCCGGCCCGGAGCCGCCGCCCCGGCCGCGCGCCTCGCCCGCCACATCGGCCGCGCGCCGCCTCGCCCGCCACGTCGGCCCGGAGCCGCCGCCCCGGCCCGCCCCGGCCCGCTCGGCCGGTGGCCGCCGGCTCCCTCCGGACGGGCGTCCGGGCCGGTCACCAGCACCGGGCGACCGCACCGGGATGACCGCGCAGGGCGCCGGAGGCAATAGGGTGGGGAGCGCCTGAAAGCAGCCTTCCTTCCCGCAGCCGGGCCGGGAGGCGCCCCGTTCGCTCCGCCGTACACGAGGCGGTGCCGCGCCGAGGAGTCAAACTGCCGTGTCGGACCCGATGCGCCCCCGCGCTTCCCTCCGTACCGCCGTGGTCTGGGAGGTCCTCCAGGACGCCCTCGACCGCCGGGTCAAGGCGACGGGTCGCCAGGCGCTCGACGTCCTCGACACCGGAGGAGGCAGCGGCAACTTCGCCGTGCCCGTGGCCCGCCTCGGCCACCGCGTCACCGTCGTCGACCCCAGCCCCAACGCGCTGTTCGCCCTGGAGCGCCGCGCCGCCGAGGCCGGAGTGGCCGACCGCGTGCAGGGCGTCCAGGGCGACGCCCACGGCCTCTTCGACGTCGTCGAGCGCGGTGGCTACGACGCGGTGCTGTGCCACGGCGTCCTGGAGTACGTCGACGACCCGGCCGAGGGCGTCCGCAACGCGGTGGCCGCCCTGCGCACCGAGGGCGTCCTCAGCCTGCTCGCCGCCGGACTGGGCGGCGCCGTGCTGGCGCGGGCCCTGGCCGGCCACTTCACCGAGGCCAAGCAGGCCCTGGAAGACCCGGACGGCCGCTGGGGCACGGGCGATCCCATGCCGCGCCGCTTCACCGCCGAACAGCTCACCGGCCTGGTCGAGGGCGCGGGCCTGAGGGTCGGCGCCGTGCACGGGGTGCGGGTCTTCGCCGACCTGGTCCCCGGCGTCCTGGTGGACACCGAGCCCGGGGCCCTGGACGCACTGCTGAAGCTGGAGGCCGCGGCGGCCGAGCTCCAGGCCTTCCACTCCGTGGCCACGCAGCTTCATGTGCTCGGTGAGACGCCGGTGGCCGCCGGGGCCTGAGGTACCCGTGAGCCGCGCCGCTGATCAGCGGCGCGGCTGCGGATGGAGTACGCCACAGGCCCTCCGAACGGGGACCTGGCGCCGTATGATCGAGGGAGACCGCCCGGCATGACGGGCCGGTCGCTGGGGAATGGGAATCTCAGCGAACCGGGACGTCGGTGACGGATTCCGGTTGGCCAATTGGCGCAGAGGGGCGGGTTTCACGGGGGCGATTCCCTGCCTATCCTGAAGAGACCCCCCAGGGTCGCCCCGGCGACTGCACGATGAGGAGGACTCCGTGCCGCTCTCGGAGCACGAGCAGCGCATGCTCGAGCAGATGGAGCGAGCGCTGTACGCCGAAGATCCCAAGTTCGCGTCGGCGCTTGAGGGAAGCGGGCTGCGTACGTACACCCGGCGGCGGGTCTACCAGGCGGTCGCGGGCTTCCTCGTAGGTATTGCGCTCCTCATGGCAGGAATGGTCGCCAAGCAGGTCTGGCTCAGTGTGGTGGGTTTCCTCGTCATGCTGGGCTGCGCGGTTCTCGCCGTGACCGGCTGGCGCAAGGCCCCCAAGCCGGGCGAGCAACAGCCGGCGGCCGGTGCCCCGCACGCCCGTCCTCAGGCACGGCAGCGGCGCTCCATGATGGACCGCATCGAGGAGCGGTGGCAGCGGCGCCGCGACGAACAGGGCCACTAGCCGGCGGATAGCCGGCGGGCGGCAGCCCGTCGACGACGCCCACCGGACACAAACGAAGACATGGGTGAGGGGGCGGGGCAAGCACCGCGGGGGCCCCCCCACCCCCCGGACGGCCG